>CAZUER010000027.1:0-7225 GCA_964619345.1 uncultured Desulfohalobiaceae bacterium | reverse complement strand
GTCCACAGTTCCTTCTTGAAGCAGCTGTTTGGCCCGTTCTCGAAGCTGACTGGTTATATCGTTCATGCCGCCTCCTTGCGAATGTCCTTGACCAAGCGGGTGGCTGGACCAAGCTCTTTGACCTGTTCCACCACTTTTTTGGCCGTGGCCTGAAATTTGGTAGCCTCGGCCGAAGATATCCAGGAGAAAAACACCCGTCCTGGTTCAATGCCGATGTACTCCAAGAGGTCTTTTAAGACGACGAACCGCCGTCTGGCGAACATATTGCCACTAATGTAGTGGCATTCGCCGGGGTGTCACCCGGAGACCCAGACTCCGTCCACGCCGTGGCGCAAGGCCTGGAGAATAAAGTTCGGACTCATGGCTCCGGTGCAGGGGATACGGATGACCCGGATGTTGGCCGGGTACTGCATGCGACTCACGCCAGCCAGGTCAGCCGCTCCGTAGCTGCACCAGTTACATAGGAAAGCGGCGATTTTAGGTTCCCATTCAGACATACATCAATCTCCTTAAAAATGTGCAGAGGACTGCACATTTTTAAATAAAAAAATTGTGATGATTACGTTGTGACAATTATGAGTATCTTCAAAAAACCATAAATAAAATTTTGTATGGGTCGCTTCAAGCGACCCATACAAAATTTTATAGGGCTTCAATCATGGCGTAGATCTGCTGACCGCTGGCTCCTTTCAGGGAGATGGCTCCGGAGCGGCAGGAAGCAGCGCACAATCCACATCCTTTGCACAGGGACGGATTGATCTGGGCCTTGCCGGCGAACCGTCCTTCTTCGATAAAGGACGGGGCGGAGTAGGGGCAGATGGCCACGCATACCCCGCAGCTGCTGCAATACATGGGAAGAACCTGGGCCACCTCCCCGCTGGAGTGAATGACTTCCTGGGCCAGGAGGGTGATGGCCTTGGCTGCAGCAGCCTTGCCCTGAGCCACGGACTCATCAATGGATTTGGGGTAGTGGGCCAGGCCACAAAGGAACATGCCGTCGGTGGCGAATTCCGAGGGACCCATCTTGGCGTGCCGCTCGGCAAAGAATCCGTCGTCGGTAAAGGAAACCTTGTAAAAGTTGGCCAAGTTCTCGTCTTTGGTGGGCACAATGGCCGCGGCCAGGGTGACCAGGTCGGCCTCGATCTCCAGAGGCTGGTTTAAGACATGATCCCGGGTCTTGACCAGAAGGGTGCCGTTATTATCCATAACCTCCGGCTTGTCATCCAGATCGAAGCGGATGAAAATGACCCCGGCCTGTCTGGCCCGGTTGTAGATGTTCTCTTTCTCTCCATAGGTGCGGATGTCCCGGTAAAGGACAAAGACATCCATATCCGGGTTCTTCTCTTTGAGCTCCAAAGCGTTTTGGATGGAATGGGTGCAGCAGACCCGGGAGCAGTAGAGCCGATGCGGTTCCCGCGATCCCACGCACTGTATGAAGACCGCAGACTTGGCCTGTGCAAGGGCTGGATCATCTTCCTGGAACATGCGGTCCAGCTCCAGACTGGTCTTGACCCTGGAATCCTGGCCGTAGAGATACTCCTCCGGGGTATGCTCCCTGGCCCCGGTAGCCATGACCGTCACCCCGTGGGTGATGGTCTGTTCTGAGCCATTGGTGGACACAGTGGTGTTGAAGTTGCCTACAAAACCGTCCACGTCGATAATGCTGCTGTCCAGGTGCACGGTCAGGTTGGGTTCCTGCTCCACGCTCTGGATCATGCTGACCAGCTCAGCCTGGATGTCTTCCCCTTTCCAGGTCCGGTACAGGGACAAGGCCTGCCCGCCCAGTTGAGAGTTCTTTTCCACCAGGTGGGTGGGATGGCCCTGGCGGGCCAGGGAAAGGGCCGCCGTCATGCCCGAGATGCCCCCACCGATGACTAGGGCGGTCTGATTGACTGACAGCTCGGGCTCTTCCAGGGGCTCCTTGAGGGCCACATTGGCTATGGCCATGCGGACCAGGTCCTTGGCCTTGTCTGTGGCCAGATCAGGGTTGAATCTGTGCACCCAGGAGTCCTGGTTGCGGATATTGACCATATTGAACAGATACTTATTGATGCCGGCATTGATCAAGGTTTCCCTGAACAGGGGCTCGTGGGTTTTGGGTGAACAGGAGGCCACGATGACCCGGTTCAGATTCTTTTCCTTGATGATCTCGGTCATCTCCTCCTGGGTATTCTGGGAGCAGGTGTACAGATTGTCGGTCGCGTAATCCACGTAAGGAAGGGAGGCGGCGTATTCCCGGACCTCCTCCACATTGACCACACCGGCGATATTGCTCCCGCACTTGCAGACAAAGACCCCAATGCTGGGTCGTTCGCCCTGCACGTTCTTTTCCGGGACCTCTTCCTTGATTTCGGCATCTTGGAATCTGGCCGGATTGAGGAGCTCTCCGGCCAGGGCCGAGGCGGCGCTGGAGTCGACCACAGAGGTAGGAATGTCCTTGGGGCCTTGAAAGGCACCGCAGACATAGACCCCCTCCCTGGAGGTGCTGATGGGGGCAAAGGACGTTGTCTTACAGAAGTTGCCTTCTGTGAGCTCCACACCCAAGGTTGCAGCCAGGTCCATGCTCTGGGGATCGGCTTCCAGGCCTACAGACAGGACCACCATATCAAATCTCTCTGTGGCCATTTCTCCCTGGTCGTTGACATAGCTCAGGTCCAGATCCCCGGTTTCCGGGTCTTCAGTGATGGTGTGCACCCGGGAGCGGATAAAGCGGACCCCTTCTTCGTCCCGGGCGTGTTCATAGTATTTCTCAAACTCTTTACCAAAGGTGCGCATATCCATGTAAAACACAGCACAGTCCAACTCCTCCGTGGCATGCTCCTTGGCAATGACCGCCTCCTTGATGGCGTACATGCAGCAGACCGACGAGCAATGCGTATTCTGGCACCGGTTCATATCCCGGGATCCAACACATTGCAGCCAGGCGATCTTGCGCGGCTCCTGGCGGTCCAGAGGACGCATGAGATTTCCGAAGTACGGACCGGAGGCGCTTAAGATGCGCTCGAACTCCATGCTGGTGACCACGTTGGGAAAACGGCCGTAGCCCAAATAGTCCAGCTCGGACGGATCAAAGGTCCGAGTGCCCACGGACAGGGCCACAGCTCCGACATGCAGGGTCCTTTCCGTAACTTGGTCCTCATAGGTAATAGCCTTGGCCAGGCACATCTTTTCGCACAATCCGCAACCGATGCACGTTTCCTGATCAATGCTGAAGGACAGGGGCACGGCTTGAGCGTAATCGATGTAGATGGCCTTGCGGTCCCGCATGCCCAAGTTGTACACATCCACTGCGCTCACCGGACAGTGGGCGGCGCATTCTCCGCATCCGGTGCAGGTTTCAGGGTTGATATACCTGGGTTTGGTGTGCACAGTGGCCGTAAAGTTGCCTTTTTCTCCCTCAAGAGCCTGGATCTGGCTATTGGCCAGGATCTCGATATTTAAGTGCCGGCCGACCTCGACCAGTACAGGGGAGATAATTCACATTGCGCAGTCATTGGTGGGAAAGGTCTTGTCCAATTGGGACATCATGCCTCCAATGGACGGAGACTGTTCCACCAAGTACACTTTAAATCCTGAGTTGGCCAGATCCAGGGCGGTCTGCATACCGGTAATCCCGGCACCGACCACCATGACGGATCCGCTCGTATTGGTACCTGCCATGGGTTTGTACTCCTTAAACAGCCGCAAATTCCGGCTTGTGTTCCACCATGCGCTTAAACTCCACCTGCCCGGTTCGTTCCAGGTCTGCAAGGTGATGGGAAATCCGGGCCAAGGGCAATCCGGTTACAGCGCTGACGTCCCGGACTGAGGTGTGGCCGTGCTTCAGGGCCGTATAGATAAGGCTTTTTTCGTATTCACTGTCTGTAATTTGTTGCAGGGCCTGGACGAACTGGTCTTCGTTCCATTTCCGGCCGTAGACGTCTCCATCTTTGGTGATCCGGCGCTGCTTACCTACAGTCCAGCGCACAAACTCACCGTCCAAGGTGCGTCGGACCGCTTCGAGTTGCAGGGCCTGGGTCTTGCGGTCCAAGGGACCTGCCTGGCGGACGTCTTCAACTACCGTGGTGGCCACCTGGGCAAACCTTTGGGCCTCGGCTGAAGAAACCCAGGCTAGATGCAGGCGGCTGGCGTCAATTCCGGCGTGGTCCAGCAGGTGTTGGGTCAGGGCGATCTTTTTTTCCGCTTCCACATTACCGTCCAGGTAATGGCAATCTCCGATGTGTCAACCAGAGACCAAGACCCCGTCCGCGCCGTCCAGCATGGCGTCCAAGATGAAGACCGGATCCACTCGTCCGGAGCACATGACCCGCACTGGTCGCAGATTGTCCGGGTATTGCAACCGGGATACTCCGGCCAGGTCAGCCCCGGCGTAGGCGCACCAGTTGCAGAGAAAAGCCACGATTTTAGGTTCAAACTGGTCCATATGTAGCAACTCCCTTCAGATTTGCCTCCGGCAAATCTGAAATATTTTTGCCCCAAAGGGGGCAAAAAAATTGCCGGATTGATCTGTGATGAAATGAGAATTCAGCCGGAGGCGTTTCATGGTGCCCCCTTGATTATTTGCAGAGATTATCCCTTATTACTTCAGGGCGGTATGTTACTCTTCTCCAACAGGCTCAATTCCCGTGTCATAACCAAGTTAAACAGCCGCCTCTATGCAGGCTTCGATCTGAGCGTCTCGAAAGTGGAGCATGTCGATGGCATGCTGAGGGCAGGATGCCGCACACATGCCGCAGCCTTTACATGAGGCCGGGATGTTCACTGCCCGGGTCACTCCCTCTTCAATCTCTTCCGCCTTGATGGCCCCAAAGGGGCAAAGCTCTACGCACAGGCCGCAGCCGATGCATTTGGACTGATCGATCTGAGATATGAGCGGCGAGATTTGGACCTGGTTTTGAGCCAGGATGGTCATGGCTCTGGATGATGCCGCCTGGGCCTGGGCGATGGATTCCTCAATAGCCTTGGGATAGTGGGCCAGGCCGCAGACAAATATTCCGTCCGAGGCAAATTCCACCGGCCGCAGTTTGGCATGGGCTTCCATAAAGAACTGTTCGTCATTGACCGGAAGCTTGAATACTGAGGCCAAATCCCGGGTAGGATGTGGTTCCACAGCTGTAGCCAGGTTCAAAAGATCGGCCTCAACGATAACCTTTTGCTGCAAGACCGGATCAAAGACCTCAATTTCCAGGCCCTGGTCCGTTTCCCTGACCTCTGGTTTGTGCTCCAGATCAAAACGGATGAAGATGACCCCCAGTTGGCGGGCTTTTTTGTACAAGAGCTCTTTTTGGCCCGGAGTCCGGATATCCCGGTAGAGAACAACGACCTGCTTTGCAGGGTCGGCTTCCTTGATGGCTATGGCCTGAGTCAATGATGTTGAGCAGCAAATGTGAGAGCAATAGGGCCGGTTTTCATTCCGAGAGCCCACACACTGGATAAAGGCCACACAGCTTGCGGCCTGAATGGCCTCCTGCTTGCTTTCCAACTCGTGCCATTTGCTGACTCTGTCCGATTGGCCGTACAGGTACTCCTGGGTCTCCGTAGCCTTTCCACCGGTAGCCAGGATGGTCACCCCGTGCTCAATATCTCTGCTCCCTTCTCTGCTCCCTTCAGGGATGGAGATCGTGGTCTGGAAATTGCCCACATAGCCAGCGGCGCTTTGTATTTGCGAACCGGTCAGGACCTCGATCTGCGGATTATTGGCAATCCGTTCCTTATATGCGGACAAAGCCCGGGAGACGTCCGCGCCTCGCCAGGTATGAGCAATATCCCGGGCCGCACCGCCCAGTTCCTGTTCTTTTTCCACCAGGGTAACCGGAAAGCCTTGATCAGCCAGAGAAAGGGCTGTGGTCATGCCGGCCAGTCCGCCTCCAACCACCAGGGCGCTTTTGACGATATCCACTGAGATGTCCGGAATGGGTTCCAGGCGATAGGCCTTGGCGACGGCCATGCGGACCATGTCTTTGGCTTTGGATGTGGCCCGCTGGTGATCCTGGGAGTGGACCCAGGTGCACTGGTTGCGGATATTGGCCATTTCAAAGAGATAGGAATTGAGTCCTGAACCGCGGATGGTCTCTTGGAACAAGGGCTCGTGGGTCCTGGGGGTGCAGGCGGCTACCACAACCCGGTTCAGGTTCTGGTCCCGAATGGTCTGAGCCATCTTTTCCTGGGTGTCCTGGGAGCAGGTGAACTGGTTTTCCTCCACATAGGCTACACCGGGCAATGTTCTGGCATATTCAGCGATATCCGGGACATCGGCGATACCGCCGATATTTGATCCGCAATTACAAACAAATACCCCGATACGGGGGTCCTCACCGCTCACATCCCGTTCCTGGGGAAAGCTCTTTTCCGTGACCTGCGTGCCACGGGCCTGAGCCAGGGTGCGGCCGGCACAGCTGGCGGCGGCGCTGGCCTCGACAACACTTTGGGGAATGTCCTTGCATCCCTGCAACACTCCAGCCACATAGACCCCGGCCCTGGAAGCAGCTACCGGATTAAAGTCCTCTGTGCTCACAAAGCGGTAGGGATCAACATCCACGCCCAGGTTTTTGGCGGTCTGCACTGCAGAATCAGCGGCTTCCATGCCCACGGACAGGACCACCAGGTCAAAGTCCTCAGAAGTGAGCTGACCGTCTTCAGTGGCATAGGTCAGACGCAAAGTCCCACTCTCATCGGCCTGGGTGATGGTGTGCACCCGGGAGCGGATGAAACGGACTCCATCATCCTGGGCCTTGGTGTAGTATTTTTCAAAGTCCTTGCCTGAGGTGCGCATGTCCATAAAGAATATGGCAGACTGGAAATCCTGGCCCACATGCTCCTTGGCCATGACCGCTTCTTTGATGGCATACATGCAGCAGACCCCGGAGCAGTACTCATTGGCGGACCTGTTCTGGTCTCTGGATCCCACGCATTGCAGCCAGGCAATGCGTTTGGCCGGCTCATGGTCGCTCAAGCGGACCACATGTCCGTCCGTCGGCCCGCCGGCAGCCAGAATACGTTCAAACTCCAGGGAGGTGACCACGTTCTTCATCTGGCCGTAGCCGTAGACATCCACTCCTGTGGGATCAAAGGTCTGCATTCCGCCGCTTAAGACGACAGAGCCTATCTGGAGAGTCCGGGTGCTTTCCTGCTCTGCAAAATTGACCGCTGCAGTGGGGCAGTACTTTTCACAGGCCCGGCATTTGCCCTTTTTAAAATAGATGCACCGATCATGATCAATAACATA
>CAZUER010000026.1:34540-36666 GCA_964619345.1 uncultured Desulfohalobiaceae bacterium | reverse complement strand
ATAGAGCGCCAGCCTCCGGAGCTGGAGGCCGCAGGTTCGAATCCTGCATTGCCCATAAAAAAGGGATGAGGTCATATGACCTCATCCCTTTTTTATGCTTGGGGTAAGATCTGCTTTTGACCCATAGTTTGAATATGTTGATTGGGAGCTGGAAAATGAAAAAGTTTATCCAACGCAGGTTTGAGGTAGAGGAACCAGAGATCACAGCTACCCATAAACACGGGAGCAGACTGGAACAGAAACCGGTAGACCCATCGTCCACCAATATCTTTTTCATCGGTCCCCGGGCAAGTGGGAAGACAACATTGGCCCAAGCGGTGGGGAGAAGATTGGGCCTTATTTGCGTAGATACCGATGAAATCATTCAAGAAGACTCCGGCCAGAGCATTGATCAAATTGTTCAAGCTTATGGTTGGGACAGGTTCAGGGAACTGGAGCATGAGGTTCTGACCAGGGTATGTTCCGGAACCGGACAGGCTGTGGCTACTGGGGGAGGGGTGGTACTTAAGGAAGAAAACCGGGAGCTTATGCGCTCGAGTGGTTGGGTCTTTTACCTCATGGCTGAGGCTGGAGTACTTCAGGAACGCTTGGTCCAACAGAAGGGTGTAGAATGGAGACCTCCTCTGTCAGAACTGGATGCGGACCAGGAGATTGTTGCCACCTTAGCCGAGCGGGAACCCTTGTATTTTCAAACGCTGCATTACCTCCTTGCGGCCAATAGGCCTATGGATGAGCTGGTCCACGATGTCTTGGAACGCCTTGGACATATTAGATGATCATGTATGGGGAACCAAAGCTGACTTCGAAGAGGCCTGCCCTTGGGGACAAGGGCGGCCGATCCGAGGTTTTTGCGTAGGCCGGCCCGGCACTCACTGGTAGAGAAGCTTTTGTACTTTGCAGTGACGTTCAAACTTCAAGTGAGTGCCGGGCCAGGCCTCTTTCCCAGAAGCAGCCCGCCCTTCCGAGAAGGGCGGCCTACTCAGAGTCAACAGCCCTGCCCTCTTTGCCAGTTTCTTTCGTGATCAAACTGGGCGTATGCGGCCAGATGCGGCGCTGACTTCTGATCGCTGACCTCTGGCGAGTGCAAAGACATATTTTGCACTCGCATCTTTTTTCAGGAGTGGCACATGAAACACCAAAAAGTTAATCCAGAGCTCCAAGTGAGCTTAGACGAACTGAGGCCTGAGCAGGCAGCCAACCGGCTGCAAGAATTTGTCGACTTTAAGTATGCAGAACAGGAGTCAAGGCATCAGGGACATATTGATCTGAAGCTTGCCCATTCGTTTCGAGTCTGGGCCAATGTTCAACAGATTACCGCCCAGGAGGAAGTTGAGCCGGAGATTTCCGGGTTGGCTGAAATCAGTGCCTTGTACCATGATGTGGGCCGCTTTCCTCAATACAAAAAATACCGGACCTTTAATGACAGTACCTCTGAGAACCATGGTCGTTTGGGATTTAAGACCTTGCGGCAGACAGATCTCTTGTCCGGGGTGGGGTCAAAAGAGTCCAGGATAGTTTTGCAGAGTGTTTTTTTGCATAACAGGGCCGTTGTCCCGTCCGGGATGCCCGAGGTCTTGCAAACAGTGGTCAGCTTGATCCGGGATGCGGATAAGCTGGACATTGTCGGGGTTATTACCGGTCACCTTCTGGATGAAGAAGGAGAAGACGGGGTATTGACTTTAGGGTTGGTCAATGATTCTGGACGGTATTCTGCCAGGATACTGGAACAGGTTCAGAAGGGAGCTCTGGTTAATTATCAGGATATGTTCTGGGTAAATGACTTTAAGTTGTTGCTTTGCAGCTGGGTCTTTGCCCTGAATTATCAAGCCACTCGTCGCATCATGCATCAGCGGGGTGAAATTGCGCGCTTGGTGGACTCTTTGCCCCCAAGTTCCGAAACAGCCTGGCTGAAAACGCGACTTCTGAAGGCCTTGGAAGGGGCGCTGGCACCCCCAACATGACTCCATAAATGAATCCGCTCCGGGTTGACCACCTGGAAAGATTCCTCTAACGGTGGTCTTTTGCAGAAAATTCGATCCCGCAGGTGAAGCCATGATTGAGAATACATTGATTATCCCAGCAGCAGCGGAGCTGGACACAGAAACAATTACCTTAGAATACCAGGG
>CAZUER010000026.1:0-34530 GCA_964619345.1 uncultured Desulfohalobiaceae bacterium | reverse complement strand
TGCGGCTCAGGACTCAGAGACGGCCAAGGTGGAATACCAGGGCCGGACCTATGAGCTGCCTATTTTAACTGGCACTGAAGGGGAGAAAGCTATTGATATTTCCCGGTTGCGTAATCAGACCGGACTGATCACTATGGATCCAGGGTATGGCAATACCGGGAGCTGCATGAGCGCCATTACCTATATGAATGGGGAGCAGGGGGTCCTGCGCTACCGGGGAATCCCGGTGGAAGACCTGGCTGAGCATGCCACATTCAAGGAGACCGCCTTCTTGCTCATCTATGGCCGTTTGCCTACCCGTAAAGAGCTGACCCGATTTTCGGTTATGCTCAACGACCATTCTTTGGTCCACGAAGATATGAAGGTCTTTTACCAGAACTTTCCCCGGGGCTCGCACCCTATGGGTATCCTCTCGGCCATGGTCAATGCCATGCGTAGCTTCTATCCGGAGTTAAATGACAGCGACGAAGAAATCCAAATGACCGTCACCCGGTTGGTGTCCAAAATCAGGACCATGGCCGCCATGTCCTATAAGATTTCCCGCGGGCACACTTTGGTCTATCCCCGTCCGGATCTGGCCTATTGCGCCAACTTTTTGAATATGATGTTTGATTCCCCGGTCAAGCCTTATAGGCTGGATCCGGAAGTGATCAATGCCCTGCGTGTTTTCTGGATCCTGCATGCTGATCATGAGCAGAACTGTTCTACTTCATCCGTACGTTTGGTGGGCAGTGCCCGGGTCAATCTATACGCGGCCATATCTTCGGGAATTGCCGCCCTATGGGGGCCTTTACACGGCGGGGCCAACCAGGCAGTGGTGGAGATGCTGGAGGATATCAGGCAGAGCGGTCTAGGCTATACGCATTTTATCGAGCGGGCCAAAGACAAGAACGATCCTTTCCGGCTCATGGGTTTCGGGCATCGGGTCTACAAAACCGTAGATCCCAGGGCCAAGATCATGCAAAAGGTCTGTCATCGCTTGCTGGATGCTCTCCATATTTCCGATCCGCTCTTGGACATCGGGCAGGAGCTGGAGCGGGTGGCCCTGGAAGATGACTACTTTATTGAACGAAAACTTTATCCCAACGTGGATTTTTATTCCGGTATCGTTCTTCGGGCCATTGGAATCCCCAAAAATATGTTTACGGTCATGTTTGCTATCGGCCGGTTGCCCGGATGGATTGCGCAGTGGTTGGAGAGCATCAACGACCCCAACTGGAAGCTGAACAGACCCAGACAGATCTATGTGGGTCAAACCAAGCAGGAATACATCCCCCTCGATCAACGAGAATAAAAAAAGGGGGCCTTGAAGGCCCCCTTTTTTTATTCTTCATCTAAAAAGGGGTAGCGGTAGTCACGGGGTGGATCGAAGTTCTCTTTGACTGCCCGTTGGGAGACCCAACGCATGAGGTTGAATATGGATCCGGCCTTGTCATTGGTTCCGGAGGCCCTGGAGCCGCCAAAGGGCTGCTGGCCGACAATGGAGCCGGTGGGCTTGTCGTTGATGTAAAAGTTGCCCGCGGCCTGAGACAGAATGTCCGAGGCCTGGGCAATGGCCTGACGGTCCCGGGCGAATACGGCTCCGGTCAGACCATAGGGGCTGGTCTCATCACACAGGTGCAGGGCCTTTTCATATTCCCCGTCTTCATAGGCGTACAGAGTTATCACCGGTCCGAAGATCTCTTCCACCATGGTTTTAAAGTGGGGATCCTCGGTTTCAATGACTGTGGGCTGAATAAAGTAGCCCACCGAGTCGTCCGCTTCACCACCGGCCAGGATGGTGGCCTGTGAGGATTCCTGGGCGTAATCCAGATATCCTTTAATCTTGTCGAATGCCGCTTTATCAATGACTGCATTGACAAAGTTGGTGAAGTCCTGCACATCGCCCATCTTCAAAGTACTCACTTCAGCAAGCAATTTGTCCTTGTATTCCTGGTACAATCCCTTGGGAATGTAGACTCGGGAGGCCGCGGAGCACTTCTGTCCCTGGTATTCAAAGGCTCCCCGTACAGTGGCGGCTACAGCCGCATCAATATCCGCTGTCTGGTGGAGGACAATGAAATCTTTTCCCCCGGTTTCGCCCACAATCCGCGGATACGAATGGTACTTTTCAATATTCGTCCCAATCGTTCGCCACATATCCTGAAAAGCGGGAGTGGATCCGGTGAAATGCACTCCGGCTAAGTGCGGATCAGCCATGACCATGGGACCGACCACTGAGCCCTTACCAGGGATGAAGTTGATTACGCCATCCGGCAAGCCGGCCTCCTGCAGGATCTGCATGAGGTGATAGGCTGGATAAACAGCTGAAGAGGCCGGTTTCCACAGGACTACATTGCCCATCAAGGCCGGGGAGGTGGGCAGGTTGCCGGCAATGGCCAAAAAGTTGAAAGGAGTGGCGGCAAAGACAAAACCTTCCAGAGGACGGTGCTCCAGGCAGTTCCATGTCCCGTACGGAGAGTATGGTGGCTGTTCAGCATAGAGTTGATACAGGAACTGGGAGTTGAAATTGAGAAAATCACACAACTCGCACACAGCTTCAATTTCGGACTGATAGGCGGTTTTGCCCAGTCCCAGCATGGCCGCAGCGTTCATCCGTTCCCGGTAGCGGGTACTGATCAGATAGGCGGCCTTTTTGATCACTGCCACCCGGGTCTCCCAGGGGGTTCGGGACCACTCTTTCCTGGCCTCCAGGGCGGCCTCAATAGCCGCACGGACCTCTTTTTCCCCGGCCATATGATATGTAGCCAGGACGTGGCTGTGGTTGTGGGGCATGACCGATTGAGCGGTTTGGCCGGTATAAACTTCCTTGCCTCCGATGACCACCGGGATTTCAAGTTCCTGGCTGCTCAGTTCCTTGAGCTTGGCCTTGAGGCGGGCTTTCTCCTCTGATCCCGGTGCGTACTGGTGCACCGGTTCATTGACGGCTGTAGGCACGATGGGTCGCCAGTTCATAAGGTATCCCTCCTTAGATAGACGGAGCTTTTTGAGCATTGATAACACGAGACAGTTTCGTATTTGGCGAACAATATGGCAATATGCATAATGGTTCGACCATTCGAGCTGGAAAAGCTACAATAAGTATAGGAGGAGTATTTGTCAATAGAGGCTGTACTTCCTGGAGGGTACGAGATCCCAAAGCTGGAGCGGCCACAGGGAGGAGGTTGTGGCCGCTCCCCTTGGGAGGAGTGGATACGATTTGCGCAGTCCTGGTTGGGCGTCACATGCAGGGATACGCAAAGTGAATATTTATGTTTTTCGTGTAACGAAAAACATAAACGTAATACTATAAAGTGAGCTGGATCTTGTCAAGGCTTTCTGGTCTCGAGGCACTACATTTTTTTCTTTTTGCTGTCAGGAATGATCGCAGCTAATTGTGCTGTATGACCGCTGTATGGTCATCAGTCTTGCCAGAGTTTAATGCAGAGAGACTCTTCACTCGAAGACTTGTTCAGGATGACAAATAAATACAACTGATTACAACATGTCATTCCTTCGAGGGCTCAGGATAGGCCCTGAGTGAGTCTGCGAACAGTGAGTCAGCGAGCAGTGAGTCTGCGAGCAGTGAGTCTGCGAACGAAGGATCTCTCTGCCAGGACTGATTGAGAAGTCAGGCATGACTCGATGAAATAAGAGTCAGCAGAACCCTCCCAGGAAATCAGTCCTGTTTTTTTCCCATGCATTCAAACATTTTGGTTGAGGCTCCGCAAACGGGACAGCGCCAGGTATCCGGCAGGTCCTCAAAGCGGGTCCCCTTGGGGATTTTTCCCTTCCGGTCCCCGCGATCGGGATCGTACATATAACCGCAATTTACTGTCTGGCATCGATACATTTCTTCTGGATTGGCCATGACAACCTCCTGGTTATGATTCTTCTATTGCTCGTATGAAACAAGTTTTACCTTGATGAGGGCCAGCCCGGCACTCACTTGTAGACCGGACAACTGTACTTTGCAGTGACTTCAAACTGTAAGTGAGTGCCGGGCCTGCCTTCTTTGTAACCAGTTTCATCCCGGATCAAACTGGCGGCTGCCGCCAGAGGCGGCGCTGAACACTGAACACAGAACACTGGCGTGACTACTCAGGGGGTCGAAATGTTCAGAACATTTCGACCCCCTGAGTATCAGCTCCCAACCCGAGAAGATACGCCGGCAATGGCATAAACCGTCTCTCCCGAGACTTCTTCCTGATCCAAGAGTGTTTGGGCCAGCTTGTCCAGGGCCTGCCTGTGCTGGTTCAAGATATCCGAGGCCCGCTCAAAGGCTTGTTTGAGTATGGCCTCCACCTCTGTATCCACTGTCTGAGACGTAGCTTCGCTGTACTCCTTCGCTTTGCCCAATTCCTCGCCTAAAAAGACCTGTTCTCCGGCGCTTCCAAGGGCCATGTGCTCGAACTGGCCGCTCATGCCCCATTCCAGGACCATCTTGCGAGCCGTTTTCGTGGCCTGTTGCAGGTCATTGGCCGCTCCACTGGTAGCGGTGCCGAAAACCAGGGACTCCGAACAACGGCCGCCCATCATGACTGCCAGCCGGTCCTGCAAGTATTCGCGGGGATAGATGTAGCGTTCCTGCTCCGGGAATTGTTGCGTGGCCCCCATGGACTGGCTTCTGGGCACTATGGATACCTTATACACCGGATCGGCGTGTGGAAGTAAGGCTCCAACCAAGGCATGTCCGGCTTCATGGTAGGCCACCATGCGTTTCTCCTCCTGGGTCATCACCAGGCCGTGGCGTTTGAGGCCCATAAGGATCTTGTCCCTGGCGGCTTCGATTTCAGTATGCGAGATTGTGTCTTTCTCCTGCCTGGCCGCCAGCAGGGCAGCTTCATTGAGCATATTTTCCAGGTCAGCCCCGGAAAAGCCCTGAGTTTCGCGGGCCAAGCGATCCAGATCAACTTCCGTATCCAGCTTTTTGTCCCGGGTATACAGATGCAAAAGTTGCGCTCTGTCCTTGGTGGTGGGAAGATCGACTATAATCCTGCGGTCGAACCGACCGGGGCGGCTTAAGGCCGGGTCCAGGATATCCGGACGATTGGTGGCACAGATGACAATGATGTTTTCATAAGCCTCAAAACCGTCCAGCTCGGATAGAAGTTGATTCAGGGTCTGCTCCCTTTCGTCATGGCCGCCACCCAAACCAGCTCCCCGACGTCTGCCGATGGCATCCATTTCGTCGATAAAGATAATGCAGGGGGCGTTTTTTTTGGCATCCTGAAACAAGTTCCGTACCCTCTTGGCCCCCACCCCGACAAACATCTCCATGAAGTCGGAACCGGTGATGGAAAAAAAGGGCACTCCGGCTTCACCGGCCACAGCTCGGGCCAGAAGCGTCTTGCCCGTACCCGGAGGTCCGACCAGCATGATGCCCTTGGGGATCTTCCCGCCCATATCTGTTATTTTGTCTGGATTGGTCAGATAGTCCACAGCTTCCTGCAGCTCAACCTTGGCCTCCTCGGCCCCGGCCACATCATCAAAAGTGGTCTTCTCCTGGCTTTGATCGTACTGCTTGGCCTGGCTTTGGCCGATGTTGAACAGCCCCCCGCTTTGGCCCTGCATCCGTTTGTACTGGACAGCAATGAGCCAAACGATCAGGAATACTGGGAGTAAAGAAATGAGAATATACCAGAAAAAGGGGTCGGTTTCCGGTTTGGTGGTGACCTGCACTCCCTGATTTTTCAACTTCGACATTAATTCCTGGTCTCCGAAGGAGGGCAGGTAGGTGGAGAATTGGGTATAAGCTGTATCTTGAAAGGTGGCTTCTTCTTTCAGCTTGCCGTCGATGCTTTGTCCTTTGGCAGTGATTGCCTGGACGTTCCCTGCTTCGACCTGCTCAATGAATTCGCTGTAGCTGACGTTCAGTCCGGAAGTATACTGCGAAATAGAGCTCCAGATCAGAAAGACAAAAAAAACGGCCAGGAGAATAAAAATGTGTCTGTTTTGCTGCAGGTATTGCTTGGCCATAATGTGCTCCGCAAATTTTCCCTATTTGCCCAATGCAGAGTGGGTTTGTTTGTTTACCAAAATATGCTGTTGGCGGAATGGGGCCTGATTTCCCCTTTAGATACGAAGCACATAATGCCCTGTGGGTGCTTGCGGGTCAATATGCTGAACTTGCTATATTTTTGATTTGTAATCGGCTGCATCTAAGTTGTGAGCGCAAAAGAAAGGCAGAGCCATTTGGCTCTGCCTTTCTTTTCAGGTACAAGAATAATTGTCAGCTACCACGTTGTTGACTTGTTTTCCCTTTGCCGGCGTCTCCGGTACTTCCCTGTCCTTTGTCTCCCCGATTCTGGTCACCTCCAGCATAGAGTATCGATGAGCAAAGGAGCATGCATGCCACCACAAGACCCAGTATCTTCTTCATTGTCAATACCTTTGGTAAAAGGTGAGCCCTTGGCTTTCGGGTATAATAAACAGTATCCTCGAACCATGAAGTCGTCAATAGATAGGTTTCAGCGCAGTCCTGGACTTCGCTGAAACCTATCTATACGAGAGGATTCTGAAAACCTAGGATTAAAGTGGAAATAATAATCGCTATTGACATTAAACCCAAAATTTCGTACCAAAATAGTATACTACGCCTATCAGTGCACAGAGTTGGTAAGGTATTGGAAAGAAGAGCTCAGGAGGCATGTATGGACAGTTCAGATCTGAAAAAAATGTTGGTTGGGCTTTGCCTGAGTGGCCTGCTGGCGGGATCCGGAGTTGGAGTTACCGCCGGTCATGCCAGTAGTGGCTGAGGCGCCACTAACGGCACTGCGGTCGGCAATGCAACAAGCGGAAGTGGTTGAGGGGCCAACGGGGACGCAGGTAGCGGACCAGCTGGCAGCGGCTGAGGTGCGGCAGACGATGACGCCGGCGGCGTCATGGACAAACACAAGGATAAGGGCCAGGGCAAAGACAAAAAACAGGCCCCTGCCTCCAGCGGCTGAGGTGGAGCATCGAATTAGCGCAGTTGGCGCTGTAAGTGTGAAGGACAAGGCAACGCATATGGCGTAGGTGCGTTGCCTTGTATTTGAATTTTTGGAGAAGGGGCTGAATGCTGAGGTTGCCTTGGAGCTGATATGCAAGGGAAAAATTCATTAAAACAATGCTTTCCGGCTTGTCGAGAGCTGATGGGAGAACGCCTTTGGAGTCAGGCCGGCAAAGCGTTTGGTTCCCACGATCCGGGCCAATTTTCAGAATTTTTGCAGGAATTTCTTGGAAGTAATGTTTCTGATCTCCAATATTTGTCGGATTTGGCCAGACTGGAATTGACCATTGCCCGGGTCCGCGAATGCCAAAATACGAAGAGGATCGACGAGGGTATTGCCGTTCATCCCTGCCTGGAGCTTTTGGAGCTGAAATGGAAAAATGTGTGGACCTTGGTTCCGGACAGTCAGAGCCGCAATCACTTGCCTCCTGATCCGGGCCGGGAAAAAATCCTGGTCTGGCCGGGAGGTAAGGGCCAAGTTCAGTGCAGGCCAGCCACGGATAAGGATCTTTTGGCTTTAAAGCTGGTTGTGGAGGGCATTTCCGTACCTGAAGCCGCAGAGCAGACCGGGTATAGTCCATCTCGGATATGGCCGATTATGAATCAGGCGGTGCAGAACAATATCCTTATCCGGGGCCAAAGTCGAATCCGCCGCGACTCCGGCATGTCCAAAGCTCAGTATCCTTGGGCTGAGAAGTATTTGGCGGCGGATGTGTTTACCTTGCAATGGCATGTAACCCAGGCCTGCGATCTACAATGCAGGCATTGCTACGGCCGGGAAAGCAGAAAGAGTCTGGACCTGGACAGGGCCATGTATGTGCTGGATGATTTCGAGCGCTTTTGCCAGCACAAGAACGTACACGGCCAGATCAGCTTTACCGGGGGAAACCCCATGCTTTACCCCCATCTGGCCACTGTTCATCAGGAAGCGGTGGATCGCGGCTTTACCGTTGGTATTTTGGGCAACCCGGCTCCAGGGGAACAGCTGAAGGATTTGCAGCACAGAGGTCCGCTGTCCTTCTATCAGCTCAGCCTGGAAGGCCTTCAAGCCCATAATGATTATATCCGAGGTGATGGCCATTTCCAAAGCGTGCTTGATTTTTTGGATACCCTGAAAAAGCTGGGCATATTTTCCATGGTCATGTTGACCCTGACCAAGGCCAATACTCACCAAGTCTTGGATCTGGCCCAACATCTTCAGGGTCGGGCCGATCTGTTCACCTTCAATCGGCTGTCAACGGTTGGATCAGGTGCCTATCTCACCCCGGCTGATAAAGAGGAATTCAAGGAGCTTCTCTTTGCCTACCAGAAAAAAGCCCAGAACCTCCATGGTGTTGGGTTCAAGGACAACCTTTTCAATCTGATCCGTTATGAACAGGACATACCTTTGTTCGGTGGCTGTACCGGGTATGGGTGCGGGGCGGCCTTTAATTTTGTGGCTGTCTTGTGTGATGGAGAGGTCCATGCCTGTCGCAAGTTTCCCTCTCTGCTGGGAAATATCTTTACCAGCAGTCTGCAGGAAATCTACGACTCCGATTTAGCCCAAAGATACCGGGAAGGGCCGGCGGAGTGCATAGGGTGCCCGATTCGACCTGTATGCAGGGGCTGTCTGGCTGTAGCCTATAGCAGCGGCCTGGATGTGTTCCAGAATAAAGATCCGTATTGCTTTTTTGATACATTTACCCAGGAAAGTTCTGCAAAAGCTAAATATTGCAGATAAGTTCTCAAACCAAAACAAAGGAGATCATTATGGCCTTTTGGAAATGCAGCGAGTGTGGGCATACTTTGGACGCAACCTTGCCGCCGGAGACTTGCCCTAGTTGTAAAAAGAAGTGCGAGTTTGTGGATGCTTCCTGCTACACACCTGATTGCGGGGGGCCGGATTCCGGCAACATCAATCCGGACATAGCCAAAAAACACAAAAAGTAAGAGCTAGTGCCTTGGCACATATCACGTGTGGCAAAAAAGAACCCTCCCCTGGCCCCTCCCTGCCACCTGGAAGACAGGCGGCAGGGAGGGGAATCAGAGGAAGAAAGGTTTCGTGCCAATATCGGACATTGCACATATGACCCGGCACTCGAAGATGAACCCGCTTTTTATCGCTCCCACGCTCTGCGGGGGGAGCTGTTTTGACCGCTACATATCCGACAAGGGTGAGCACGACGGATATCTTCAGAGGATGGACTTGCTTTTGACCAATACAATGGCCATATTGTGTCTTGTTTATAGACACAGGGCATTTATATGGAGGTCACCGCATGCCTTTCCTACCCCAAAAACCTTCCCCCTCACTGTTTAAGGAAGCCTGGCTTTTTTTCTTTGTTCTTGGCCTGGTTATGCTGAATTATCCGTTCTTGGTTATTTTTAACAGGCTCATTCTTGTCTTCAATATCCCCTTGTCAGTCCTCTATTTCCTTGTCGGGTGGCCTCTGTCTATTGTGGTCATCTATTTTTTTTCCCGGGGCTTGAGCGTTGAAGAGGAACAGCCCTGGGATGCAACGCCCAGAGACCCAGAGGCAGGATCATGATTAGTCTGGGCATATTGTCCCTGATCATCCTGGGATACTTTGCCATCCTCTTTGCTGTGGCTACCCTGGCTGAACGCAGAGGGAGAAGAAATCGAAGTCTCATCGCCAATCCCACGGTCTATACCCTGTCCATGGCTGTGTACTGCACTTCGTGGACATTCTACGGCAGCGTAGGACGAGCGGCCACCACCGGCCTTGATTTTATCGCCGTATATCTGGGCCCGACCTTGATGGCCTTTACCTGGTGGTTCTTCCTGCGCAAAATGCTCAGATTGAGTAAGGAACTCAAGCTGGTATCCATAGCCGACTTTATTTCCAGCCGCTACGGCAATTCTGTCTTTCTGGGAGCGGTGGTCACACTTTTTGCTGTTATCGGCATCATGCCTTACATCGCCCTGCAGATAAAAGCCGTATCTCAGACGCTTAGTCTTATCGCCGGACCTTCTTTCCATGAGCCCGGGATGCAGTTTACTCGCCTGCCGCACATCCTGCACTTGGACACGACCTTTGTTTTGGCCGTCATGCTGGGGATATTCAGTGTTCTTTTCGGGGCCAGGCAATTGGATGCCTCTGAACGGCACGAAGGATTGGTTGCTGCTATTGCTCTGGAATCTATAGTTAAGTTGGTTGCTTTTTTAGCCGTAGGTATCTTTGTCACCTATGGATTGTTCGATGGATTCGGGGATGTGTTCATCCGCTTTCTGGACCGATTTCCGGAAAAAAAAGATCTCTTGCTCCTGGATACGCCGCAAAGTTCTTACACCACCTGGGCTACTATGATCATCATGGCCATGATGGCCTTTATGTTCCTTCCCCGGCAGTTTCACATCATGGTTGTCGAAAATACCCGGGAGGAGCACCTTCGTGAAGCTATGTGGCGCTTTCCCAGTTATCTTTTTTTGATAACTCTTTTTGTTATGCCCATTGCTTTGGGCGGTTTGCTCTTAACCGACGGAGATTCCAGCCTGGCTGATTACTTCCTGGTCTTTATTCCCTTGTTGGCCGATCAGCCCTGGTTGGCCGTAGTAGCCTTTATCGGCGGATTTTCGGCTGCTGCGGGTATGGTTATGGTCTCCTCTGTGGCCCTGTCCACCATGATGCTCAACAATCTGCTGGTCCCTATCATACTCCAAATCAAGACCTTGCAGGAAAGAGACATATCCGGGCTGTTGGTCCATCTGAAACGGATATGCATTTTTGTGGCCATCTTCTTCGGCTACCTGTTCTACAAGGTAATCGGTGACTCCTACGCTTTAGTCAAAATCGGATTTATCTCCTTTATTGCCGCTACTCAGTTCGCACCAGCAGTTATTTGCGGTCTGTTCTGGAAACGGGCCAATCACCTGGGGGCCTTGGTTGGCTTGATTCTGGGTTTTGTGGTTTGGTTCTATACTTTGCTTATCCCCTCTTTCGTATTCTCCGGCTGGTTGGGTGATGGCATCCTGGAGCACGGACTTTTCCATTTCAGCTTGCTCCGTCCCTTGCAGTTATTTGGATTGCAGGGTTTGGACATGTGGAGTCATTCCTTGCTGTGGACCATGTTTTTTAATGTTGGGGCCCTGGTCAGTTTTTCCTTTCTCACTGGGCAAAATGAAGAGCAGAAACGGCAAGCCACACAGTTTGTGGATGTCTTTAATAAGCCACTTGCTCCTGTGGGTAAAAAGCAAAGACTGAGTAAGGCTCCGCCGGTAACCGAGTTTGTAGAGCTGATGAGTAAATTCATTGGGGAGGAAAAGGCAGAGGAGGCCTTGCGCGGGTATTTGGGTGACAGACGGTTGACGGAAACGGATTTAGCCGACCTGAAGCAGTTTACCGAGCGGACCCTGGCCGGATATGTAGGAAGTGCTCCGGCCAAAATCATAGTGGACAACTATTTGGCCACTAGAGGCAGTAAGATGGAAGATGTCTTTGATATCTTCGGCTCAGTGAACATCAGCCGCACAGCTTCCCGGGAGCAGCTGCAAGTCCTTTTTGAAGCCGCTAAAGTGGTGGCTAGCGGACGGGAGCTGCAGACCGTCCTGGATGACCTCCTGGAGCTCTTAACCAGGCAATTTCCTTTTGACTTAAGTATCGTCAGAATCATCGATGAAGAAGGAAAGAAGCTGAAGGTCAGAAGCCAAAAAGGAATGAGTTCACAGCACATGGATGATTCGGATCGGGAGGCAAGTAAAAATACAATCATCGGTGAGGCCTTCGTGACCAATACCATTCAGGTGGTCAATGATACTGATGATATCAACAGACCGGTTACCGCCCAGATCATGCAAAGAGAAGGGATCAAATCCTTCGCCCATGCCCCGATTACTATAGAAGATAGGCCCATAGGGGTCTTATCCGCATTTTCCCGGACCGATAAGGGAATCTTTACCGAGGAGTTCATCGAAGTCTTTCAAAGCATAGCCGCTCAGCTGGGCATTGCCTGGCGCAATGCCCGCCAGACGGAACACCTTATCGCTGCCCGCCAGCATGAACGGGAACTGGAAATCGCCAAAAATATTCAAATGGGCCTGCTCCCGGCCCAGCCGCCCGAGGTCCCTGGGATTTCTATGGCCGGAACCTGCGTAAGCGCCGCCCATGTCGGGGGTGACTATTACGATTTTTTGGTCAACGAGGACAACTCCTTGGATGTGGTTATTGCCGACGTTTCCGGACACAATGTGGCGGCAGCCCTGATAATGGCTGAAGTCCGAACCTTCATTCAGGGCCGGGCCGCGAGCCGGCAGGATGCCCGTCATTTGACCAGAGCCTTGAACAGCTTCTTTTATACCAACCTGGTCAAGGCGGAGATGTTTATTACCTTATTTTACTTGAAATACTTCCCGGATAGCCAGCGGATTGCCTATTGCAACGCCGGACACAATCCGCCCCTGGTCTGGCGCAAGAGTCAGCAGACCATCCATCACTTGGATGCTGAAGGCCTTATCTTGGGAATCATGTCTGATGTTGAATATGAGATAAAATCAGATGAGCTGGAAGCTGGCGACTTGGTATTGCTGTATACGGATGGAGTAACAGAAGCAAGAAATGAAAAAGGTGAATTTTTTGGCGAACAAGGACTGTATAATTTTATCAAAGAACATAAAGATGAAGAACCAGAGAAGATCATCGCCCAACTCCTCAACGAGTTGCATGCCTTTACCGGCAGTCATATCTTTAAAGACGATATTACGCTGGTCGTTATGCGAATAGAGGAAGGACAATAACTAGACGGAACTGCAAAAAGTCGTCTTATGTTCATTTGCGATAAAATTTGAAGCTATAACGCTCTGTTTTTACAGACTTCTGACTTCTGATCTCTGACCTCTAGCGAGTGCAAATACAGATTTTGCACTCGCATCTAACTACCCGTCGTACCAAAGGAACGATGAATGATGGCGTCTATGATCAAGGTCCTGCTTGCTCTTGGGGGAGGGTACCTGCTTGTGGTTCTTCTGGCTTTGGTCTTTCAGGCTCGGATGGTTTTTTTCCCAGAATCCGACCTGGCTGGAAATCCCGATGACCTGGGCCTGGAGTATGAAGACGTCTGGCTCACAACCTCCGACGGCATCCGGGTGCATGGGTGGTTCGTCCCCAATGAGCGCGGCCGAACCACGGCTTTGTTCCTGCACGGCAATGCCGGAAATATATCTCACCGGCTGGAGATGCTGGATATTATCCACCGTTTGGGACTGAGCTGCCTGATTATAGACTACAGGGGATTCGGGCAAAGCCAGGGTTCTCCGTCAGAGCAAGGTGTTTACTTAGATGCGGAAGCGGCCTGGGATTGGCTGGTTGCTTCCAAGGGGCTTAGGTCTCAGGAAATCATTTCCTGGGGACGCTCTCTGGGCGGACCTGTGGCCGCACGTTTGGCCAGGAATAAGGATCCAGGGGCCTTAATCATCGAGTCCACATTCACCTCAATGCCCGAACTGGGCCAGAAACTCTATCCCATTTTGCCGGTGAAGATGATCTCCCGCTTTTCCTTTCCCACTTTGAACTATATTCAAGATCTGTCCTGTCCCCTGCTGGTGGTGCACAGTGAGGATGATAATCTCGTTCCGTTTCAGCACGGCCAGAGTTTGTATAAGGCAGCTGGAGACCCCAAAAAATTTTTACAGATCCGGGGCGCGCATAACGACGGTTTTCTGGTTTCCGGAGAAATATATTTCCGCGGGATCAGGGAGTTTTTGCAAAGGTTTGGGTTTTGGGATGGAGAACAGTAGCTCAAAATCGAATCTTGACGATGGATTTATCAAATTGTAATTTATAATACTATGATTCTACAGTGACTGTTCGAGGATAAATTGGCAAACCTCCCTGAACATGTTTCTATTTTGAGACCATGGGAAGCTCATGAATGCCCGGAGCCAGGAAAAGGTTACCAGGATCGAAGATCACCTCCGGCATTCCGGTCTTTGTTCCCATGCGGCTATCAATGTAGCCCTGGATGAACAGAAGGACTTGGCCGCCCAAGGGATATTTCTGACTTTAGGCCAAATTCTGGTCCGCAATCAGGTCATTTCTCAACCTGAGCTGGATGAGATAACGCGGAGCATTGAGCTCCAGGCCATGGCCGAAGTTGAACTCTTCCATGACCTCTCCCCCTCCGAATTAAGCCAACTCCATCACAAATGCGAAGTACTGCATCTTCCTGACCAAGCCCCTTTGTTTCAGGAAGGAGATAGGGCCGATGCATATTATGTCATCGTTTCCGGCCTGGTGAGGGTCTTTCGGCACTCCCAGGAAGGATTGGAAATAGATCTCAACTACCTCAGGGCTGGAGATGGTTTTGGGGAAATGGGAATACTGCACCACGGGATCAGGACGGCTCATGCCAGCTGCGTGGGTCCGGTCTATCTCCTGAAAATATCAAACACAGATTTCCAGGATTTTCTTTCCGCACATCATGAAGCGTCTGTCAAGCTGCTCAAAACAGTCAGTTTGTGGCTCTTTCAAAGTGATCAGGCCATCACCTTATCTCGATCCAAGGAAAAAAAATACTCTCAGCTTTTGACACAATCCGCAGTCAATTCTTATGAAACCATCTTAGAATCTGAAAAGCTCTTGGTGCGGATAAAGGACCATATCGATGTCTTGTCCGTATCTGATGCTCCTTGTTTTGTATGTGGGGAGCAAGGGACAGAAGTTATTGGTGTTGCCCTCCTGATCCATGCACGCTCTTTCCGGTATCAAGGCCCTTTTCTCAGATTTCAGGCCCGGAATGTAGGAGAAGGAGTCGAGCAAAGCAGTGAAGAAAATCGGCATTCTGCAGAGGATCAACAACTATATGCTCTTTTTGGTTCCAAAGCTGAATTCAGCCCCCCTTCCTTAGGCCTTCTATCTGCAGCTGACCAAGGAACCCTGGTCATTGAGGAAATGGAATCCTTGGCCAAGAGTGTACAAGCTCGTCTGGCTGATTTTCTGCAAACAGGGCGTTTTTTTCTTCCTCACAGCCGAGATGAATGCACTTCCTCAGTTAAGATTGTCGGTACCTGTAGGCAGGATCCCCACACTCTAGTTCAACTCGGGCTGCTGGATCCACGACTTGTGGAATTTTTTGACTCCCCTGAGCTGAAAATACCTCCGCTGCGAAAAAGAAAACGGGATCTGAAGCTGATGGCCGACCATTTGATCCGTATCGGAAACAAACGGTCTGGAAAATGTGTGCAGGGGATTGAGCAGGACGCATATCAACGCATCATGGCCTATGACTGGCCCGGAAATTTTGAAGAATTTGAGACCACCATTGTCCGGGCTGTTTCTTTATGTTCTGGAGATACCCTGACCTCCCAGGACCTTTTTTTCGGGCTCAGACCTGTTCAAGGAAAATGGACCATCAATTTGTTCCAGTACAAGCCCTTGAAACATTTTATGCAAAGTCCGTTATATCCAGGCCTGTTCCAGGCCGTTTTGGGCGTGTTCTTGGTGGCTGTGCTCTCTCTCGCTTTTGGGGGATCTGAATTCGGCCGGAGGCTGGCTTTGGACCTGACCTGGGGAGTGTGGGAACCTCTGGCCGTTTTGGGTGCTTTCTTCCTGGGCAGATTTTGGTGTGCTCTATGTCCCATCCGCGGGGCCGGGATGTTCATCAGTAGGACACTGAGCCTCAAGTTGGAGGTCATGGGCATTTTTCGCTGCTGGGGTCCTTACATAAGTGCAGCTGGAATTGCTTTGATCATCTGGGCAGAGGTGACGTGGGACCTTTTTTCATCGGCTCCTGGGACTGCAGTGTTGCTCTTGATATTTGCCGGTCTGGGAGTTTTGAGTAGCCTGGTGTTTAAAAATCTTGTCTGGTGCCGGTACTTGTGTCCATTGGGTGCATTGCTGGGTCTTTTGGCCCGTTGCTCATGTACCGAGCTTCGGCCCAATCCCAGTGTGTGCAACAATGATTGTTCCGATCATCCCTGCATTGACAGGCAAAATAACCAGGGTTGCCCCATGCTCGAAGCCCCATTTACTATAACCTCGAATCAGGACTGCGTTTTTTGCGCTCAGTGCATTAAGGTCTGTCCTCAAGATTCACCGGCTCTTAACTTGCGGATTCCAGGGTATGAATTGGGAACGGTTCGTTACCCTACATTGGTGATGAATGTTCTGATTCCAGTCCTTATGGGAACTCAGATATTTCGAGGCCTGATCAGCCTGAACGGATATCTGCCGAGTGGATTGATGGAACAAAATGCATTCATTTCTTTGCTTGGTCTTGGGGTTTGCACTCTTGCGGCACTTGGTTTGATATCCATGGCAGCCAATCAGATGCTGGGGCTTTTGGTCAAATCGGACTTAAAAAAGAGATGGTTGATGAATTACAGTCTTCTCCCACTCCTTTTTGCCTATGAAACAGGGTACCACGTAGAAAAGTTGCTGACAAAGGGAGGGTGGGTCATTCCTGAATTGGGAGGCATTTGGGGATTGGAGTGGGTTCCGACCTTTACTTTCAGCCACGGAGCTGTGATCGCACTGCAAGCTATGATCATGCTGGGGGGATGCATATGGAGCGCAATACTGGTCAACCAAATTGCTGTTTACCATCAAGCCACCGGGCAAAAGATGAACACTGTTCAGCGCTGGCCTGTCCTTTTCCTCACCGCCCTCATGCTCAGCCTGCTGGTGGCCCACTGAGTTTCTGTGAACTGCAGACAACAAGATACTAAAGCAAGCTTTGCCCGCAACCCAATAAAGAAAAGAGTTTTTTCTGACAGAGTTTCACGGATAAGGTGCCTAAGGAGTGCTGAACATGATATGTTCCAAGTGCGGTACCCAGAATCCGGAGCAGGCCAAATATTGCATGGATTGCGGCCAGGAGTTGGGCCTTGGCCATGGAGAAGAAAAAGCTCTGGAAGCAGGAGGGGAGCGCAAACGTATTACCGCACTTTTTACAGATCTTACAGGATATACAGCCATGACAGAGAGGCTGGAACCAGAAGACTTAAAGGAGTTGAAAAGCAGACTGTACGCAGAGATAAGACATGTGGTCGGCAGGTACGATGGTTTTATAGAAAGCTTTGTGGGGGATGGGGTCCTGATTGTTTTTGGTTTTCCCCAAGCTCATGAAGATTCCCCTATCCGGGCCATCCAGGCTGCAATAGATATCCACAGGTTTGTGGATTCTATGAGTCCGGGGTATGAAGCCAAGCTGGGCAGCCCTTTAATCATGCACAGCGGTATTGATACCGGGCTGGCGGTAACCGGAAATATGCGGTCTTCCAAGGAGAACGTCGCTGTCACCGGTGACGCGGTCAATGTGGCATCAAGGCTGAGTTCTCTGGCTCAGGCAGGGGACATCATCGTTGGTATCGATACCTATACGTCTGCAATGCATGCCTTTTCTTTCCAGGCCTTAGGGCCGGCTCAAATCAAAGGCAAAAAAACGCCTGTTCACATGTATAAGCTTTTGCCTGACCAGGCCCCTGTTCAGGATATATCAAGTGAGAGACAAATATCCTCTGAATTGGTTGGCCGCGACCATGAGTTGTCTTGTTTGATGCTCCAGGTTCAAAAGGTCATGCAAGGACAGGGCTCGGTGGTGAACGTGATGGGAGAAGCCGGCATTGGAAAGTCCAGGCTTATAGCTGAACTCAAAAAAATGGATGTGATGAATGATGTCCTCCTGCTTGAGGGGCGGGCCATTTCTATCGGCAAAAGTCTGAGTTTTTATCCCATTATTGATCTGCTCAGGCAATGGGCGGGTATTTCCAACGAAGATACGGAGGTCAAAGCATTACAAAAGCTGCAGGATGCTATCAGGATGGTTGGCCGGCAAGAATCAGATGAGATTCTGCCTTTTGTGGCCACCTTGATGGGCATAAAGCTGTCCGGGAAGTATGCGCAGAGGGTCATGGGCATTGAAGGCGAGGCTATGGAGAAACTGATCATCAAAAATGTCCGGTCCCTGATGATGAAAATAAGTGAGAAATCTCCCACGGTATTGGTCATGGAAGATCTGCATTGGGCTGATGCCAGCTCAATTGAGCTTTTAGATGCCCTTTACAGGCTTGCTGATAAGCACCGCTTGATTTTCGTGAATGTCTTCCGGCCATCGTACTTGGAGGTTTGGCATAAGAAAGTTATGAGTGTTGGTCAGAGGCTCCCTGTGCACCATGTGCAAATAGAATTGGATCCTTTGAATAAAAACCACAGTATGAGCTTAATAAGTAACATTTTGAACATAGAAGGTCTTCCGTCTTCACTAAGTAATGTAATTATGGATCGAACTGATGGGAATCCTTTTTTTATTGAGGAAGTTGTCAGATATCTCATAGACCAAGGGTTTATAATCATAACTAGCAACGGTCTACAGGGCACTGAGAGGATAGAGGATGCCGTGATTCCGGCCACTATTCATGATGTTCTTATGTCTCGGATAGACAGGCTTGAAGAGAAAACCAGACAGTTAGTCAAAGTTGCTTCGGTTATAGGACGCTGTTTCTTTGATCGTATTATAAAAAACGTAGCTGATTTCATTGATGACATTGATGACATTGATGGCCGGCTGGCATATCTGAAAAAGATTCAACTTATCAGAGATCGCAGCCATATGGGCGAGATGGAATATGTATTTAAGCATGCTCTTGTTCAGGAGGTAGCATACGCTTCTACCTTGCTGCCACAAAGGAAATCTCTCCACCTCAAGGTGGCTCAATCCATCGAGCTGATATTTCAGGAGAGGTTGCCCGACTTCTATGGTATGCTGGCTTTTCATTACAGCAAGGCAGAGGCCTTAGATAAGGCTGAAGAGTACATGATTAAAGCCGGAGAAGAGGCTCTCAAGGCATCAGCTTCCAGTGAAGCATTGTTTTACTATAGAGATGTTATCAAACTGTACACGGAAAGATACTGTGGATCTATAGATCCAAATAAGATGGCGGATTTAGAAGGAAATCTCGCTTTCGCATTCTACTACCGGGGAAACCAGGAAGAAGCAATAAAATATTTCAACAGATCCCTGAGCAGACTCGGCATGCATGACAAAAATGCCAATGCTGCTGTGGCAAGTCAAATTATAATCAACTTATTACAGATAATTCTCTTGCTCTATCTTCCCCTTCCTAAGGGGAAGAAGATCCCAACCTATAAGGAGAATAGAATAATCAACATCATTTTGGCCAAAGGACACTTGTTAGCCCTTACTGATGCCAAAAGCATGTTTGCCAATACAATGATGGGATTTAAAGAGTGCTTTAAGTTCGATCTGTCAAAATCACAGGCTGCCCTGAATGCAATCTCTGGAGGGGCTGCCCTTTTTTCTTTCACTGGTTTTTCTTTTTCAGTTGGGAAGAGGTCTTTAGAATACGCTCAAAAATACCTTACTGCGAATGATCAACGGGTTTCTCCCTATTATTTTAAAATGTTTGAAACCATTCACAATTATTTATCAGGAACTTGGGATTGTTCGTTAGGTGAAGAGTATATTGATTACGATATTAAAATAGGAGAGACATTTTGTGCAGCCACACATTTACTTTACATAGGTTATATTTATATGGAAAGAGGTGATTTTGGTAAGACTTCGGAAATTATTGAAAGATTAAAAGTCATTAGTGAAGAGTTCAATACTGATCATGCAAGTGTGATGTATTATACATTGTTAAGTTTGCTACTAAAGAAACAGGGTAAAATGCGAGAAGCAATCAATACAATTGATAGTGGACTAGATACAGCCAAAAACATTGGGCTGTCCAATAGATGTTTTTCGTTCTTAGGAATGCTGCTGCAAGTAAAAGTTAACATTGGCCATTTCAATCAGATCAATAAAATATTTAATGAAATATATAAGCATATCGAACATGAAAAAAGAATAGTTCCTTACTATTATAGTAACTATATTATAGGTATTTTATTGTATTATCTTTCTTATTTGGAATATGCGCTTTATTCTCAAAGCATTGAACAAATATCCAAATATAAATACCTTGCATCAAAATCAAGCTTTCAAGCAATTAAAAATTCTCAAAAGGTATGTTCTGATAAACCACAGACCTTCTGTCTGGTTGGAAGATACTACTGGATTATCAACAAACAGAAAAAAGCCTTGAAATGGTGGAAAAAATCGATTCAAGTTGGAAAAAAACTTGGAGCGAGCCCTGATCTTTCTCGTACCTACTTTGAAGTCGGAAAACGTTTACTGGAGCCGCAAAGTACATATACAACCCTGAACGGGATATATGCCAAAGATTATTTGAGCAAAGCCAAGGACTTGTTTGAGCAGATGAACCTCCAGCAGGACCAGAAAAAGTTGAATAAAGTTCTGGAAAAAAATGCTTGACAAACCAGGGCTGAAACATCTATGAGATTTTTTATCTGGCATGAACTCTCATTACACGTATGGATCTATTGGTTATGATTCTATTTCATGCAGTTCAAAGCAATCAGAACTGGTGGTGGCGGATCAGCATTGCGGGGTCTGCCTCCTGACCGGTTTAAATATGTCATAGCGCAAAAAAAGACCGAGGCGGCCCCTGGCCCCCTCGGTCTTTTTTTCTCAACTCAATAAAAAAGGCCGCGGGGCGATCCGCGGCCTTTTTTATTTTTTAAAAAAATTTTCTGATTTGCCGGGGCAAAGCTGAAAAGGAGTATCTGTGATGCGATTGCAACAGTTTCCGGACCAAGAAAAATTTGCTGTGTATTTCCAAAACCACAATGTGATACCGGTCTGTCGGGAGATTCTGGCGGATATGGAAACACCGGTATCAGTCATCAAAAAGCTCTACTCTCAAAAATCTCCGGCCTTTTTGCTGGAAAGCGTGGAAGGCGGGGAGCGCTGGGGCAGATACAGTTTTTTGAGCACCTCAGCCCGAACCCGAGTCCGGGTGTTTGCCCATACTGTGGAAATGGAAAAAAACGGAAATAAAGAACATATTGTTCATAACGGCCACCCCTTGCCGGTTCTGCGGGAGCTGATGCAACGCTACAATCCGGCCGTGGTCCCGGAGCTGCCACGGTTCTGGGGCGGGTTAGTAGGGTATTTTTCCTATGAAACAGTTTGTTTTTTTGAGGCAATTCCCAACCGTTTGCCCCCGGACCTGCCCCTGGCCGATTTGGTCATTCCCGATGAGATGCTCATTTTCGACAATGTAAAAAATACGCTGATGATCCTGGCTATCTGTTTTACAGACGACCACGCTGATGCAGGAGAAGCCTATCTGGCTGCAGAAAAACGGATAAGCTCCCTGCAGCAGAAGATCTTGGAAAAAAGATCTCGGACCTCAAGCTCACATTCATCGGCAGGAACAATTTCTCTGCAGCCTACTTACGAAGCTTCAGTGTACAAAAACAATGTGGAAATCACCAAAACCCGCATCCAGGATGGTGAAATCATCCAGGCGGTGATTTCCCAGCCCTTTTGCGCCAATCGAACACCGGATGATCCGATAACCTTGTATCGGGCCCAGCGCTACATCAACCCCTCACCTTACATGTTTTTTATGCATTTGGGAGATACCGTTCTGGTCGGTTCCTCACCGGAAACCATGGTCAGGTTGGAGAATAATATTGCCACATTGCGGCCCATTGCCGGCACCCGGCCCAGGGGAAAAACCGAGCAGGAGGACCGGGCCTTGGCTGACGAGATGCTCCAGGATGAAAAAGAACGGGCTGAGCACCTGATGCTTGTAGATCTGGGCCGAAACGACCTGGGCCGGGTGGCCCACACAGGTACGGTTCAAGTTACGGATCTCATGGTTGTGGAGCGCTATTCCCATGTGATGCACCTTGTTTCCAATATTACCTGTGATCTGATGGATGATCTGGATGCCTGGGATCTTCTGGCCGCTACGTTTCCGGCTGGCACCTTGAGTGGAGCGCCCAAAGTGCGGGCTATGGAGATTATCTCTGAACTGGAACCCGAACCCCGAGGGCCATATGGGGGAGCTGTGGGGTATATTTCCTTTCACGGGAACATGGATTTGGCTATTACGATCCGCACAGCGGCCATTACCGATGGCACCCTGACCGTACGGGCCGGAGCCGGAATTGTAGCCGATTCAGAGCCTGAAGCCGAATATACAGAAACCGTGAACAAGGCCATGGCCATCGGTAGAGCTCTGGAGCTCATGCAACACCAAATAGATTAAGGGGCGGACATGATATTTGTCATTGATAACTACGACTCGTTTACCTACAACCTGGTCCAATATTTGCGGCAGCTGGGGGCAGAGGTGGAGGTTTGCCGCAACAACGTATACGAACTCCAGGACTTGGAAACAAAGCCGATTTCCGGCATTGTCATTTCTCCTGGCCCTGGCAGTCCAGAAAATGCTGGATTATCGGTGGAGACTATCGGCAGATATTCGGGAAGAATTCCCATCCTCGGAGTTTGTCTTGGCCACCAGGCTGTGGCCTATGCTTTCGGAGGCCGGATCATAAAGGCGAAGGAGCTCATGCACGGCAAGGTATCCACCATTACCGCCGACGGGAAAACAATTTTTTCCGGAATCAAAAAACCCTTTTCAGCCATGCGCTATCATTCACTGGCTGTGGACACGGACAGCCTGCCCCAGTGCCTGGAAGTCAGCGCCCGGACCGAAGACGGGGAGATCATGGGCTTGCGCCATACCAGCCACGCCACAGAAGGCATCCAGTTTCATCCGGAATCGATTATGACCCCGGTGGGAAAGCGGATACTGCGGAATTTTTTGAAGGTATGCAATGAACAATAGGGGGGGCTGATGTTCCGAGACTTGCTGGCCAAGATTTATCAGCGCAAAGATTTGACCGAGGAGGAAATGTCGGCCATGCTCGGGGACATATTCTCCGGAGATACCACCGACTCCCAAGTAGGCGCCTTTATGGGCGCATTGGCCACCAAGGGTGAAACCAATGCCGAGCTGGCTGGTGCGGCTCGGGCCATGCGCAAAAAGGCCATCCGTATTGAAACCATGGCCCAGGACGTGATCGACACCTGCGGCACAGGCGGTGACACCTCCGGGACTTTTAATATTTCCACGGTTACCGCCTTTGTGGTGGCCGGATGCGGTGTTGTGGTGGCCAAGCACGGCAACCGGTCCATCTCCAGTCAATGCGGCAGTGCTGACGTGCTGGAGGCCCTGGGGGTGAACCTGGATGTGGATCCGGAAATCGTGGAGGAGGCCATTGCCGAGATCGGGATCGGGTTTTTGTTTGCCCCCAAATACCACGGGGCATTGAAATATGCGGCCAGAGCCAGAAAGGAAGTGGGGCTGCGCAGCATTTTCAATATGCTCGGTCCATTGACCAATCCGGCGGCTGCCAACCGCCAGCTGGTAGGAGTTTTTGCCCCGGAACTGACCGAAATGTTTGCCCGGGCCCTGCAAAGACTGGGGACAAAACGGGCCTTGGTGGTCCATGGACACGACGGATTGGATGAAATCTCGGTCTGTGCTCCCACCCGGGTGTGCGAATTGAACGACGGCCAGATTTCTACCTATGATATTCGCCCGGAAACCTATTTCGGACGCACAGCTGCGGCAGAGGAAATCGCGGGAGGAGATCCAGCCCAAAACGCGAATATCGCCACAAAGATACTTTCAGGGCATAAAGACGCCAAGCGCGACGTGGTGGTCATCAATGCCGCTGCTGCCCTCATGGCTGCGGGACGGGCCCAGAACTTAGAACAAGGCTTGGAAATGGCCGAACAGGCCATTGATACCGGTGCGGCTATGGACAAACTCAACTCCCTTGTTGAGTTTACCCGGGAGAATGCTTAGATGGGCGCCGACATTTTAGAACGCATTGTGGCTCACAAAAAACATGAGGTGCAAAGGGCCCAAAAGCAAAACCCCTTATCCACTTTACAGGACCGGGCCTTACAGAGATCCGATTCCAGGTCATTTTCTGCAGCTCTGGCCCAGCCCCGGGGACAGGTGCGCATTATAGCTGAAATCAAACGGGCTTCGCCCTCCAAAGGGGATATCTGCAGGGACCTGGATCCAGCCGCCCTGGCCCGAAGCTATGAACGCGGGGGCGCTGCCGCCCTCTCCGTGCTGACCGATGAAGCCTTTTTCAAGGGTGGGCTGGCTGATCTTCTGGCCGCCAGAAAGGCTTGCAGCCTGCCGGTTTTGCGAAAGGATTTTATCATCTCCGAGCACCAGATCTATGAAACCGCAGCCTGGGATGCGGATGCGGTTTTGCTCATTGTCCGGATATTGTCTGCGAATCAGCTTGCAGAATTTCTGGCCTTGAGTGCTGAGCTTGGCCTGGATGCTCTGGTGGAAGTGCACACTGCACCCGAGTTGGAGATAGCCATCAAGGCCAAGGCCGACTTGATCGGTATTAACAACCGGAACCTGGCCTCCTTTGACACCGACCTGCAAACAGCCTTGTCCATGATCGGGAAGCTTGAACCCTATCAAATCGCAGTAGCGGCCAGTGGCATTTCCTGCCGCCAGGATATCGAACAGAATTTAAAGGCCGGCATTTCCCGATTTTTAATCGGCGAGAGCCTGGTGCGGGCCCAAAACCCGCAGGCGTTTGTAACTCACTTGATCCACGGATAATGGCAGTATGCATATCAAATCTTCCTCCCCAGCCAATTCAAACCACATTCAGGTCAAGATCTGCGGAATTACCACTGTGGAGGACGCCCTGATCTGCTCTGACTCCGGGGCGGATGCCGTGGGGTTGGTGTTTTACCCTCCAAGTTCCAGGTTTGTGAGCCTGGAGCAGGCTGCAGCAATCACCTCTGTTCTGCCGTCCGGGATAGCCAGGGTGGGGGTGTTTGTTAACGAATCGTACGACACCCTCATGCATACGGCATGGCGATGCCGGCTTTCGGCAGTCCAGCTCCACGGCCGGGAATCTCCGGAACTGGTGGACAGGTTGGGGCAAAACGGCATTTGGGTCATTAAATGCCTGTATCTGAACGGACAGCCGAGGATAGACACGGTCGGCACTTACCAGGCTCAGGCTTTTCTGGTCGAATGCTCGGCTGGAAAGCTTCCCGGGGGCAATGCCAAAATCTGGGACTGGTCTGCGGCCCGGGCCTTTGCCGAAAACCATCCCACCATCATTGCCGGCGGCCTAGGCCCGGCAAACGTGGATGAGGCTATTTCAGCAGCCAGGCCGGAGGCTGTGGACGTCAGCTCGGGGGTAGAATCCGGGCCGGGCAGAAAAGATGGCCGCCAAGTACGTGATTTTATTTCCACCGTGCACCGTACGACTATGAAAAATCCCACAAGGAGAATATTTTGATGTCTGATTATTCCGGGCATATTGAGCCCACGCATACCGATTTTTTCCAGTTTCCGGATGCAAAAGGACATTTCGGTATATATGGCGGCCGTTATGTGGCCGAAACCCTGATGCCGGCCCTTTTGGAGCTGGAAGCAGCCTACCACAGATACGTCCAGGATGCATCCTTTCAAGAGGAGCTCTATGGTCTGCTCAAGGATTTTGCCGGCCGCCCCACACCCTTGTATTTTGCCGAGCGGTTGACCAAAAAAACTGGTGGTGCGGCCATTTATCTGAAAAGGGAAGACCTGGTGCACACCGGAGCCCACAAGATCAACAACACCCTGGGCCAAACCTTATTGGCCAGGCAGATGGGAAAAACCAAGGTCATTGCCGAAACCGGGGCCGGTCAGCATGGGGTGGCCACAGCTACATCAGCTGCTTTTTTTGGCATGGAATGTAAGATCTTCATGGGCACCGAAGACATCCGCCGTCAGGCGCCCAATGTCAAGCGCATGGAGCTTCTGGGGGCGGAGGTCGTACCTGTGGAATCAGGGACCGGAACATTAAAGGACGCCATGAATGAGGCCATGCGTTATTGGGTTTCAGCCGTGCGGGACACCTTTTACGTCATTGGATCCGTGGCCGGTCCCCATCCTTATCCGGCCATGGTCCGGGATTTCCAAAAAGTCATCGGCCAAGAAACCCGGGACCAGGCCCTGGAAACAATCGGTCGGTTGCCGGATCATCTGGTGGCCTGTGTGGGTGGAGGATCCAATGCCATGGGCCTTTTTTATCCCTTTGCAAACGAGGCCGCGGTGGCCATGACCGGAGTGGAGGCTGCAGGCACGGGCCTTGAATCGGGCAGGCATGCAGCTACCTTGTGCGCCGGGACCCTGGGTGTTCTCCACGGTTCCAAGTCTTACCTGCTCCAGGACGAGTCCGGGCAGATTAAGGAAGCCCATTCCATTTCCGCAGGCCTGGACTACCCGGGCGTGGGTCCGGAACATTCCCTGTTTAAGGATCTGGGCCGGGTCAAATATGTGAGCGTTACAGATGATCAGGCCATGGCTGCTTTTTATGAGTTGTGTGGTACAGAAGGTATCATCCCGGCCCTGGAGAGCTCCCATGCCTTGGCTGCAGCTATGGATATCGCTGCTCATGCCCCGGTAAATCAGGTCATTGTGGTCAATCTTTCCGGAAGGGGGGATAAGGACCTGGGGATTGTGGCTGAATACTCCAGAGTTTGAGGACCGAGGACTGAGGACAGAGGTCAGCTTTGCCTCCGGCAAATCTGACATATTTTTTGCCCCAAAGGGGGCAAAAAAGGGGAAACTTGACGGATTGATCAAGGATGAAACATGTAGTGGGGATGCCAGAATTACCAAAAGGGCGACTGCCAGTCGCCCCTACGAGTTGTTCGATGACCCCTATGTAAAAATCAACACCTTGCTGGCGTGGAGTTTGTAGGAGCGACCGGCCTGCCCGCATTGCACGCTACAAGCGTTGCACACGGGCGGTCGCCCTTCCTGGCTTTTAACCGTTTAGGACAGTTGAGAGGATATATTCAATGACCCGGATTGAAGACACATTCAGGCGATTGAGAAAAAAAGGGGAAAAGGCCCTGGTGGGTTTTGTCACTGCCGGTGATCCGGATATGCAAACCTCCATGGCCATTATTACCTCCATGTGCCAAAATGGAGTGGATATCTTGGAGCTTGGGGTTCCGTTTTCCGATCCCACAGCCGACGGCCCGGTTATTCAGCGTTCCTCGGCCCGGGGGGTGAAAGCTGGTATGCACCTGGGTGTGGTAATGGAAATGACCCGGAAAATCAGGGAAATTTCAGAAGTTCCGATTATCCTCTTTTCTTATTATAACCCCATTATGGCTTATGGGGCCGAGGCTTTCTATAGAGATAGTATAAAGGTCGGAGCTGACGGGGTCCTGGTGGTGGATCTTCCCCCTGAGGAATCGGACGAGCTCACTGCCGGCTGGAGGGGGAATTCTTTTTGCCTGATCAGACTGGTGGCCCCCACCACCCTGCAGGATCGCATGCACATGATTACCCAAGGAGCATCGGGTTTTCTGTATATGGTTTCCATGACCGGAGTGACTGGATCCGGCGGGTTGGATATGACCCAGATCAAGAACTATGTGCAACAACTCAGACAGGTTGCGAATTTGCCCATCTGCGTGGGATTTGGAATTTCCACGCCCGCCGATGTAGCTTCGGTATCGGCAATTGCCGATGGGGTGGTTATTGGAAGCGCTTTTGAGCGGACCATTGAAGAAAATCTGGCCAATCCGGATGTGGCCGCCATTATCGGGCGGCAGACCGCCGAGTACAAGGAGGCAACCAGGGGATAGCTGGAAGCATTTGTCCTGGGAGATTTTTCCAGCTGGATGAGTGGACTGAGCATTCGGACATTGCCTGCAGTTAAGTTCAAATTTGCCAAAGCAAAGCTGACTATGAAACAAATTGAATAGTCAATTCCGGAAACTCAGCCTGGAACTCAGCCAGGAGCCTGCATTTGATTCCTTCTACGACTGCTGCGGCAATACCCACGCAGGCCAGGCAGCCTGGTGAATGGGACTGGAAATCAGCGAAAATATAAAGCTCCTGCCTGGCTTCGTTATACCGGAGTCGCTTGATTACTCCCAAATGCGATATGGGAAGACCGCTTTCCGGGTCTTTGACCCGATCAAGGACGAGGTCGATCTTGCTTTGCATTTCTTCGTACATAATTACAATATCCTCCTGCCTCTTGTTCTCGTCAAGTGTAATTCTTTGAGACCAGAAAGGAGAATTTTATAGACTTAATATAAAACTAGAAAAATGGGCTGCCAATGAAATTTCTTTTCAGCTGGATCTTTCTTCTGGCTATACCGAGTCTCTTGTTGAATTGCGCCCAGAGTGAGGACATGAAATCTATGCAAGTGACCGCTACTGCCTACACCATGGAGGAGTCGGAAACCAAGAAGGGCAATGCAGGTTTGGCGGCTTGGGGCGATCAACTAAAACCTGGAATGAAGGTGATTGCCGTGTCCCGGGATTTGATCACCAAGGGCCTGGATCACAACACAAAGGTGCGCATTGAGGGTTTGGATGGAAAGTATGTTGTGCGGGATAAGATGAATAAGCGCTGGAAAAATAAGATCGATATTTTTATGGGCAATGACCGCGAAAAGGCCCTGAAATGGGGCAAGCGGAAAGTGAGAATTTACTGGAGGAGTTCATCCCAAGATAAAGAATGAGTCAGCTTTGCCGGAGGCAAAGCTGACCTTTGATCTCTAGTGCCTTGGCACATATCATGTGGGGCATAAAAGAACCCTCCTCTGATTCCCCTCCCTCCCGCCTGTCTTCCAGGCGGGAGGGAGGGGAATCAGAGGAGGAAAGGCTTCGTGCCGGTACCGGACAATACACATATGACTCGGCACTAATGGGTGCAATATGATTTTCTGCACTCGCATCTCTGCAAGGCATTGATCCGTTCAATGACCGGTGGATGGGAATATTCCAAAATGATCTTCAGAGGATGAGGGGTCAGGTTGGATAAGTTGTCCTTGGACAGCTTTTTTAAAGCTTGAAGCAAAGATTCCGGCTGGCCGGTGGTCCTGGCTGCAAAGGCATCAGCCTGGAATTCATGATGCCTGGAGATATAATTGGTACACACGGAGAGGATGAGGGATACCGGAGTATAGACCAGAAGAAACAGGAACAATCCGGCGTGGACTGAGACCTGTTCCAGGCCGAAGGCTGTAAACAGAGGCTTATATCTGATCACCACTGCGAGCAGACAAAAAATAATGCCTATTTTGACAATGCTGAAGACCAAACCTTTTAGGATATGGTGTAATTTCCAGTGTCCGACTTCGTGGGCCAGCACGGCTACCAGTTCGTTCGGTGTGTGCTTGTCGATCAGGGTGTCAAAGAGGGCGATTTTTTTCTTCCGCCCAAATCCGGTGAAAAAGGCGTTGGACTTGGCCGATCTTTTGGAACCGTCCATGACCGATATGTCCTGCACAGTGACGCCGTTTTGCCGGGTATAATCCAGGATCTTGTTTTTCAGCTCCCCGTCCTCAAGGGGAGTAAAGGTATTGAACAGAGGCAGAATCCAGGTGGGAGCGATATACTGCAGCCCGATCATCACTGCAGTCAGTCCGGCCCAGGCCAGGACCCAACCCCAGGCCGGATAGGCGCTTAAAAAGAGAATGACCCCGGCCAGGCAGGGTCCGCCGATGAGCACGGCCAGGACAATACCTTTGAGCTTATCCTGGATAAAGGTGGTCAGGCTCATGCGGTTGAATCCAAACCGCTCCTCCAGGGCAAACGTGGAGTAAAGCTGAAAGGGCAGAGCCAGGATATCCGCGGCCAGGCCCAGCAGGCCTAAAAAGACGAGTCCGGTAAGAACAGGGTGAAGGCCCAGGGAGCGGACGGTTTCGTCCAGCCAGGGCAGGCCGCCGGCCAGAATAAAGATAAACAATGCAGCCAGACTGAGGTTGGAAGAGATGAGTTCCAGCCGGGTCTTGGCCCGGGTGTATTCTTGAGAGGTGCGGTAGGTTTTTTGATCATGGACATCGGCCAGCTCCGCAGGTAAATCGGGTCGGAGCGATTTGAGATTTTGCATCTCGGCCCAGCATTGCAGGAGGTGGACCGCAAGGAGAACTGTGAGGACGAAGAGTAAGATCAGATTCATGAACTATCCCTATCTATAATGATCAGTCTAGAATTCTGAGACATTGATTTTTTGTATCCTTTTGGCGAAAAACCCTGCATGCCTCCCCTGAGCGGACCCAGGATGTCGCAGCGAATCAAAAAACACAAGTACTTTCAGGACAGAAAAACTTCTTTCCCTTCTTTGTAAGATAGGCAACGACTTGATTAAAGGAGCACCTATGCCTGCAACCCTGAGCAGCAATACTTGTATCCGGTTGCCCCAAGCCCTGCGGGGCAAATCTGGCCTTGCAGCCGGAAGCCGGCTCGGGATCATTCTCTGTATTTTTTTGTGTATAGTACTGTTTTTTCCCGGCCGCCTTCTGGCCGTCTCAGCCCAGGAGCTCGTAGAAAATACATGGAATCAACTGCGGGGACAGGCCTCGCGAGGTCAGGTGGAAATGACCATCCATCGACCTTCCTGGGAAAGGACATTGAGAATGCGTAGTTGGACTCAGGGCCGTTCCCAGAGCCTGATCCGCATCCTGGCTCCGAACAAGGATAAAGGCAACGGAACCCTGAAAAAAGGGGAAGATATGTGGACCTACAATCCAAAAATCAACCGGGTCATCAAACTCCCGCCGTCGATGATGGCCCAGTCCTGGATGGGGTCGGATTTTTCCAACAACGATTTAGCAAAATCAGATAGCATTCTCAATGACTATACGCATCAGATCATGGACACCACCACCCACCAGGAAAAGACCGTCTATGTCATAAAGTCCATACCCAAGCCTCAAGCACCGGTGGTCTGGGGCAGTCAGGAACTCAAGATCCGCGAAGATTTCATTTTGTTGCAGGAAACCTTTTTCGATGAACAAAATATCCCGGTCAAAGTCCTGACTACTGAAGACATCAAGGTGCTGGGCGGACGTCTGTTTCCCGCTGTCTGGACCATGCAAAACAGCGAAAAACAGGATGAGTTTACCTACTTGAAGCATACCCAGCTCGAGTTTTTGGATCAATTGCCCCCACGCTTGTTTACTTTAAGAAATTTGCGTAATCCAGGACGGTTGTAAGTGAATCTGGATTTCAGCATGGCCTGGCGCAATATCTGGCGCAACACGAGACGGTCTGTACTTACCGTCCTGGCCATCGCCTTTGCCTGTCTGCTTTTGGTCTTTATGCTTTCTTTTCAATTTGGAGGCTATGAAACGCTTATCAACTCATCAGTGACTATCCATACCGGGCACTTGCAGGTTCAAGCCAAAGGTTATCAGGAGAACCCGGACATCCGAAAGGTCATTGCCCAGCCGGAACAAATCATCACTCCTCTGCAAAATATGCAGTCTGTTCAAGCCGTAAGCCCACGCTGTCAGGCCTTTGCTCTGGCATCCTCCCAGAATCGGACCCTGGGGACTATGGTTGTGGGCATAGACCCCGGCCTGGAAGCCAAAGTATCCAGCCTGAAAAACCTGATCAGGGAAGGAGCCTATTTGAGTGATCCAAGCCCTGACAACCAGCTGTCCGGGGCCTTAGTGGGCAGACTTTTGGCCCAAAACTTACAGGTGGACCCAGGAGACGAGATAACTTTGCTTGGGCAAGGCCGGGACGGATCTATTGCCGCAACAGTCCTGCAGGTTCGCGGTATCTTTGCTTCCGGAATGGAAGACTTCGATCGCCAGACCCTGCACATACCCCTGACCACCTTCCAGGAAGTATTTTTTATGAATTCAGCGGTGCACAGTGTGGTGGTCTTGGCCGATGAACTGGGCTCGGTAGACAGCATTGCCTCCAGGTTGGAAAAATCCTTTCCCCAGGACAGCAGTCTGGTGGCTCTGTCCTGGGATGAATTACAGCCCGGGCTGAAGCAGGCCATCACTCTGGATCTGGTCAGTGGGGGTATATTTTATATCATTTTGGTCCTAGTCGTGGCCTTCAGCATCTTAAACACCTTCTTGATGACCATTTTGGAGCGAACCCGGGAGTTTGGGCTTATGATGGCCATGGGCACCAAGCCCGGCCGCTTGATCCGTCTTGTGCTCATAGAGTCTATGAGTATGACCTTCATCGGGGTCATGGTGGGTATTGGAGCCGGCTGTCTGGTCACTTTATACTTTCAGGCCCAGGGTATTTATCTGGGTGCAGCTCATGAGCTTCTGGAGCAGTTTGGGATCAGCGGCCGTATCCATCCCAGGCTGTCCCTTCTCTCAGTCACCCTGGGCCCTGGACTGGTTTTGGGCATCACGTTTCTTTCCGCCCTGTATCCAGCCTTAAAGGTTCGAAAGCTGAGTCCTGTTCAGGCCTTGAATGCCGTGTGAACATGTATTTTTTCCCCAGATATAATTCCCTGTATTAAATTATAACGGCACCATTTAGTGCCTTGTCCGTGAAACTCTACTGGTTCAATTCTCTCTTCCTTAGATTGCGGGCGAAGCCCGCTTTGGGCCTCTTATGCATATCCTTCTGGCCTGGCGAAATATTTGGAGAAATCCCCGGCGAACCGGGGTGATCCTGACAGCCGTGATTATCGGCGTCTGGAGCATGCTCGTTTTGTCCTCACTGATGCGGGGGATCATGGAAGGGATGATTGACGACGGGATCGCAACCTTGACCGGAGATATTCAAATCCACCATCCTAATTATCCGGCTGATCCTTCGGTGATGAACAACATCCATGATCCGCAAGAAGTTCGTGCAGTATTGCAAGAAGTTCTCCCTCCGGGCAGTCGGTTCACTTCCCGGGTGCGGATCAGTGCTGTGGCCAATACCGCCCGACATACCTATGGGGTGAGCCTGGTGGGTATTGATCCGGATTCTGAGAAGAATATGTCTTTTCTGGCCTCCAGCCTGGATACTGAGCAATTTTTGAGTGAGCAGGGCGGTAACGGTATGCTGATAGGCCAGGCCCTGGCAGAGCACCTGCAAACCAGAAAAGGTCGCAAAATCATCCTTATGGCCCAGGATACAGAAGGGCGAATCGCCTCCAGGGCCTTTCGCATCCAGGATATCTATGATGCGGACATGGATGCTACGGAAAAGCGTTATGTCTTTATCCGCCAAGATACAGCCCAAGCCATGCTACAAATGGGACCGGCTGTTTCCGAGTTTTCCATTCTTCTGCCCAGGCATGAAATGTCTCCTGACGTGGCTGCGGATATATCGAATGGTCTTTCCCGGCAATCGTTGCGTGTTCGGACCTGGCAAGAAGCCCTGCCCCTTTTGAATGTGTATCTGGATCTCTACGACGGATTTGTATTCATCTGGTTTCTGGTCGTCTTTACAGCCATGGGCTTTGGAATTGTGAACACCACTTTGATGGCCGTTTTTGAGCGTATGCGGGAGTTTGGGTTACTCAAAGCCTTGGGGATGCAGCCTGTGCTGATTGTGCGCACCATTCTTACCGAGTCCTTCTTTCTTCTCCTGTGTGGCTTGGTGGCTGGGAATGCCCTCGGGCTGGCTACCTGCTATGTGCTTGGCTCTACAGGTATAGACCTGTCCAGCTTGGCCCAGGGGGCAGAGTTTGCCAACATTTCCAGGGTCATTTATCCAGCCGTTTGGTTCAAAGACCTGGTCACAGCCAACCTGGTGGTGCTCATCCTGGGAATGACCATAAGTCTGTACCCGGCCATCAAGGCGGCCCGGTTTCAGCCGGTGCAGGCCATGCACTATGTTTAGCTGAGGAAATACTTTATGGCTCTTGTCCAATGCACGAAGCTCAATAAGACATACCACCAAGGCAAAATCCGGGTCCAAGCCTTGCAGGATATCAATCTGAGCATTGAGCGAGGGGGGTTCGTATCCCTGTCCGGCCCGTCAGGGTCAGGAAAAACAACCTTGCTCAATATCATCGGCGGCCTTGATCGCCCGGATTCAGGGGTGATTATGGTCAATAACCTGGATTATGCCACCTTGTCCTCTACCCAGTTGGCCGAACTCCGCCTGCATCATATTGGATTTGTTTTCCAGTCTTTTAATCTTATTCCAGTTCTTTCCGCCCAGGAAAATGTGGAATATGTCATGCTCTTACAGGGGGTTAAGGCCAAGGAGCGTGCTCAACGGGCCCAAGAAATTTTAGACGAGGTGGGCCTTGGGGGTATGTTTGGCCGCAGGCCGGCCGAACTTTCAGGGGGACAGCAACAAAGGGTGGCCGTGGCCAGAGCCATGGTCTCCAATCCAACCCTGATCCTGGCAGACGAGCCTACGGCCAATTTGGACTCCAAGACCGGGGAGGGCCTTTTGCACATGATGCGCCTGATGAACACCTCCAGGCAGGTGACCTTTATCTTTTCCACCCACGATCAGATGGTCATGGATTACGCCACTCGGGTGATTTCCCTGCGAGACGGACGGCTGAGCGAAGCAGCCTAGAACCGTGTCATATTTGCGTTGCCCGGTTATCTGCACGAAACCTTTGTTCCTCTGAATCCCCTCCCTCCCGCCTGGAAGTCAGGCAGGAGGGAGGGGCCAGGGGAGGGTTCTTTGATTCTGTGAGTATAAGGATGAGCGTAATCTTAAGAATCCTCCCCCAAGAGTCTTTATGCGCAATCACCTGAAATATTGGCTTGTTATTCTCATAAGCAGCATGCTCATAGGCCTGTTTCCCTCGTGTTCTTCAGCTTTTGATGCCCAGGGCCTTCCCAAGTGGGTTGACCAGCTCTATTTTGAGTGGGGAGGGCACCTGCGGGGCACCACCCAGGTCTCTTTTTGGGATGCAAACACTCTGCAGGCCGGGTTTGGTCCGCGCACAGGGGTT
>CAZUER010000025.1:0-37582 GCA_964619345.1 uncultured Desulfohalobiaceae bacterium | reverse complement strand
TCGCTTTTTACGATGACGCCTTATTGATCAAGCCCCAAACCTGGCTCATCCCTTTCCTGCATCACTTGCGGGCAACCGGAGACGGGATCCGTCTGCATACGCCCAATGCCCTCCACGTCCGGCATCTGACCCCCAGCCTGGCCCGTCTGCTTAAGAAGGCCGGATTGTGCACCGTCCGCTTGGGCCTGGAGAGCTCTGATTTCTCTCATCGCTTAGACCACAAGCTGACCCGCGCGGAGTGGGAAGAGGGCCTGGAGTGCCTTTTTTCCGCTGGTTTTTCTCCAGAGCAGATCGGGGCCTATATCCTCTTTGGTCTTCCCGGCCAAGATGACCGGGCTGTGGAAGCGGCCATCGACCTGGCCCTGGCCAGGGGCATCCGTCCCCATCTGGCTCAATACTCTCCCATTCCGGGTACACCCTTATTCGCCCAAGCTCAAGCCCACTCGCCTTATCCCTTGGAACAAGAACCTTTGTTTCAAAATAACGCCCTCTGGCCTTGCCTGCCGGGAGGTTTTACTTGGCAAAAGCGGGAAAAGTGGCGGAAACGCCTGGCTGATCAATGAGTTTACGGCCAGAGGCGGGGCTGAAAAACCGACTCCTGAGCTGAGTTCGCTGCACGAAGAACTATGGATTGGTCCCTGTTTTCTGGCCGTTTCCATGAGCCAGCAGCCGGAACAGGGCCAGACTGTGCTCCAACAGAGAATAGCCAGCACCGCTTTGGTAAGATTTCGGATTTTCTGGCAATCCCTCTTCATACCTGGTATCAAGCATTACCTGCCACTCATCACTGTTGGTATAGGAGGGCAAAGTGAAGTCCACCGGCCAACCATTGCTGTTGACCAGCATGAGCATGGTATCCCCGCTGATGCTGCGGCCGCGCTCATCGATCTCGTTGAGAGCGTCTCCCCCCAACATGAGCCCGATGACGCAGCGGGAAGGATCCAGCCAATCCTTGTGCTTCATTTCTTCGCCGTCCTCACGAAGCCAGGTAATGTCTTTGCTTTCCGATCCGTGAATGGATCGGCCCTGGAAAAAATTCTGGCGTTTAAAAACAGGTTGCGAACGTCGCAAGGCCGATACTCGACGCACAAAACGCACAAAGGACGCGTCGCTGGAAGTCAAATCCCATGGATACCAGCTCAGGGGAGAATCCTGACAGTAGGCGTTGTTGTTGCCCTGCTGCGTTCTGCCCAGTTCATCTCCGCCGGAGAGCATGGGCACGCCAATGGAAAAAAAGAGAGTGGCCATAAAATTTCGCTTCTGGCGTCTGCGCAAGGCCAGAATCTCCTCGTTTTGGCAGGGTCCCTCCTGCCCGCAATTCCAGCTCAGATTGGAATTGGTTCCATCCCGGTTGTTTTCCTTGTTGGCCTCATTGTGCTTTTGCTCATAGCTGACCAGGTCCTGCAAGGTGAATCCGTCATGACAGGTGACAAAATTGATGCTGGCATGGGGTTTACGGCAGCTGTGGGCGTACAGGTCGCTGCTTCCGGCCAACCTGGTAGCCAATTCCCCGACCACTGCACACTCTCCCCGCCAGTACCTGCGAACTGCGTCTCTGTATTTTCCGTTCCATTCCGTCCACTGCACCGGAAAATTTCCTACCTGATAGCCGCCGCTGCCCAGATCCCAGGGCTCGGCGATAAGTTTCACCTGGGACAGAACCGGGTCCTGATGGATGATGTCGAAAAAGGCCGCCAGTCTGTCCACATCGTACAATTCCCTGGCCAAAGTACTGGCCAGATCGAAACGGAATCCATCCACGTGCATCTCCAGGACCCAATAGCGCAGACTGTCCATAATCAGCTGCAAAACCCGGGGATGCATCATGTTCAGACTGTTGCCGGTTCCGGTAAAATCAAGATATCGGCCCTTGTCCTCCTGTAAACGGTAATAGGCCAGATTATCGATCCCCCGCAGACTCAGGGTCGGTCCCCAGCGGTTGCCTTCGGCCGTATGATTGTATACCACATCCAAGATAACCTCCATGCCGGCAGAATGCAGAGCCCGGACCATCATCTTGAACTCCCGGACCTGATCCATGAATCCCTGACTGGAGGCAAAACGGATGTCCGGAGCAAAAAAAGACAGGGTGCTGTAGCCCCAATAGTTGGACAACCCCCTCTGGAGCAAAAAAAGCTCGTCTTCGTGTTGATGTACCGGCATAAGCTCAATGCTGGTCACGCCCAGCTTCTGCAAGTGTTCTATAACATCCTCACTGGCCAAACCGGCGAATGTCCCGCGCAAAGCCCTGGGAACAGCAGGATGTCTGGCTGTCAGGCCTTTCACATGAGCCTCGTAGATCACCGTTTCCGACCACGGAATGCGGGGAGGAGTGTCGTCACCCCAAACAAAGGAGGGATCGATCACCGCGCACAGGGGGGCATACGCCGCATTGTCTTCAAAATCGTATCCGCCGTCATCCTGGCCTTTCCCCCGCTTGTATCCGAACATGGACCCATGCCACTTCGTTTGGCGAACCACACTCTTGGCGTAAGGATCCACTAAGACCTTATTGGGGTTAAAACGCAACCCAAGTTCCGGTCGATAGAGACCATGGACCCGGTAGCCGTACACCTGTCCCGGCCGCACATCGGGAAGGTAGGCATGCCAGACCTGATCGGTGTACTGGATAAGTTCCACCCGCTGCTCTTCCTTGGTGCTTTGCGGACCGTTGAACAGACACAGTTCGACTTTGGTGGCCTGTTCTGAAAATAAGGCAAAATTCACTCCCAGCCCATCCCAGGTGGCCCCCAGGGGATAGGGTTTTCCCGGCCACACCCGCATGATTGCTCCTTGACTAGAATTTGAGGCCTTGCCATTGGCTTACAGATCGCCGATCTGCTCTGCCCATACCACTTCCGACAAATCCTGCCAGTATATGCATAAGTTTACATCCTCCACCTGTTTGCCTGCAGGCATTCAGCCGCTTTGTCCAAAAGTTACACATACGGTTGCCTCATACCGGTGCACCCCACCCCGAGCTTTCGGTTAGACACAGCAGGGAAAATAAGGTACAAGCCAGTGCAGAGGTATCCGCGATGCCAACCAATCTTTAATCCATTGTCCAGGATAAGAAAAGTCTGAATGCGGCCCGAAACATCCCAAATTCGCAATTTCAGCATCATCGCTCACATCGATCACGGCAAGTCCACCCTGGCCGACCGGATCATGGACCTTACCGGGCTGGTGGCCGAGCGGGATCGCAAAGAACAGTTCCTGGACCGCATGGACCTTGAACGGGAACGGGGGATCACCATCAAGTCCCAGACCGTGCGCATCCCTTATACAGCCGCTAACGGCCGGCATTTGATCCTCAACCTCATCGACACGCCGGGACATGTTGACTTTAATTACGAAGTCTCCCGCAGTCTGGCTGCCTGCGAAGGTGCCCTTCTCCTTGTAGACGCCTCCCAAGGGGTGGAGGCCCAAACCCTGGCCAATGTCTTTTTGGCCTTGGACCATGACCTGGAGATCATCCCGGTTTTAAACAAGATTGATCTGCCCGGCGCAGAGCCGGAACAGGTCATTCAGGAAATCGAAGAGGCCATCGGCCTGGATTGCGCCAACATAGTCCAGGTCAGCGCCAAGACCGGACTGAACGTGGACCAGCTTCTGGAACAACTGGTAGCCGTGGTTCCTTCCCCCCAGGGAAATGTGGATGCCCCCTTAAAGGCCCTGATCTTCGACGCCTGGTACGATCCCTATCAAGGGGTGGTGGTCCTCTTTCGCATCTTCGACGGATACATGGAGCAAGGCCAGAATATTTTGATGATGAACACCGGGAAATCCTTCGAGGTCAGTCAGCTGGGTGTTTTTTCCCCCAACCCCCAGCAGGTGGACTGGCTAGGTCCAGGCGAGGTGGGCTTTTTGTTCGCCAATATCAAGGATCTCAAGGACGCCCGAGTGGGGGACACCATCACTTCCCTGCAGAGCCCCGCAGCCGCACCCTGTCCGGGGTTTAAAAAAGTGCAGCCCATGGTCTTCTGCGGTCTTTACCCCACTGAACCAGCTAAGTACGAACCCCTGAAAAAGGCCTTGGAACGTTTGCAGCTCAATGACACCGCCCTGTCCTTTGAGCCTGAAACATCTCAGGCCCTGGGGTTTGGTTTCCGCTGCGGCTTTTTGGGGCTTTTGCATATGGACATCATTCAGGAACGCTTGGAACGTGAATTCCAGGCCGAGCTTATCGCCACCGCCCCTTCCGTTGTCTACCAGGTGCACACGGTCAAAGGCCAGACCCTCCCTGTGGACAATCCCAGCCATCTGCCTGCGGCGGCGGAGATACAGGAAGTGGCCGAACCCTTTGTGCGCATGGAAATCCATGTGCCCAACGATTATGTGGGCAATGTGCTCAAATTGTGCGAGGATAAACGGGGCATACAAAAGGATTTGCGCTATCTGACCTCGGCCCGGGTGATTATAACCTATGAAATGCCCTTTGCCGAGATCGTCTTCGACTTCTTCGATCAGCTCAAATCCATGACTCGGGGCTTCGCCTCCCTGGACTACGAATTCCTCGGCTTTACCACTTCCAACCTGGTCAAGCTGGATATATTGATCAATGGGGAGGTAGTGGACGCCATGTCCATGATTGTGCATCGGGACAAGGCCTACCGCCACGGCCGGGATATGGCCCTCAAACTCAAAAACGTCATCCCCAGACAGCTCTTTGAGGTCATCATTCAGGCCTGCATCGGAAATAAGGTGGTGGCCCGGGAACGCATCCCGCCTATGCGCAAAAACGTGACCGCCAAGTGCTATGGTGGAGACATTACCCGCAAACGTAAGCTCCTTGAAAAACAAAAAGAAGGCAAACGTCGCATGAAAAAAATGGGCAATATTGAACTGCCCCAGGAAGCCTTTTTGGCCGCCTTGCAAAAGGATAACGACTAGCCCAAAGGTCCACCATGAGTTCCAATTGGACAACGACTCTGAAAGAATACGCCCAAGCCCTGGCTATCGCTCTCATACTGGCCTTTGTCATCCGCTCCTTTGTGGTTCAGGCCTTTAAAATTCCCTCCGGCTCCATGCTCCCCACTTTACAGATTGGGGACCACCTGTTGGTCAATAAATTTATTTACGGGATCAAGCTGCCATTTACAGAAATCACTCTCGTTCCGGTTTCCGAACCCAAATCCGGAGATATCATCGTCTTTAAGTTTCCCGAAGACGAATCCAAGGATTTCATCAAACGGGTCATCGGAGTACCCGGAGATATTATCCGCATTGAAGACAAGCAAGTGTATCGCAATGGCCAGGCCTTGTCCGAACCGTATATCCAACACTCCGCCCCTCAGATAACAACCCAGGAATTTCCTATGCCCAGATGGCCCCCTCATGAGTTCGACCCCCGGGCCAGAGACAACTTAGGGCCTCTTAAGGTTCCCCCAGACGCCTACTTCGTCCTGGGCGACAACAGGGATGAATCTTACGACTCCAGATTTTGGGGGTATGTTTCAGAAGAAGCCATTCTGGGTCGAGCCTGGATCATTTATTGGTCATGGGCAGATATCACCGATATCCGGTGGGGACGAATCGGCGACACAGTGGAGTAAGTCATGCTGTCCACAGCTGTGAGCGCTGCCTTATTGGGGATTGACGCCTATCCGGTTCATCTGGAAGCGGACATCACCCGCTCCGGCATGCCCACTTTCGTCATGGTCGGCTTGGCTGAGGGGGCTGTCCGGGAGAGCAAAGAACGAGTGCTCACGGCTCTGAAAAACAGCGGATTCAAGCTCCCTTCGGCCCGGATCACCGTCAATCTGGCTCCGGCCGACATGCGTAAAGAGGGCAGCACCTTTGACCTGCCCCTCGCCCTCTCTCTTCTGGCGGCCTCTGAAGCCGTTCCCGGCTTAAGGCTCCACAATTTCTTCACTGCCGGAGAGCTGTCCTTAAACGGGGAGCTCAAACCCATCTCCGGGGTTCTGCCCATGGCCTTAAAGGCTAAAGAGGAGCGGGCCAGGGGGCTGATCGTCCCCCAAGAAAATGCCCCCGAAGCCGGGGTGGTGGACGGTCTCAATGTTTACCCCGTCTCCTCCCTGGCTCACGCGGTTCAATTCTTGTGCGGGGAAACGAGTATTCAGCCGTATTCGTGCGATATGTCAGACCTATGGAACACCAGGCACGAGTTCGCTCTGGATTTCAGCGAGGTCAAAGGTCAGGATCAGGCCAAACGGGCCATTGAGATCGCCGCTGCCGGTGGACACAATCTCCTGTTTATAGGACCACCTGGCAGCGGCAAGACCATGCTGGCCAAACGCATCCGCACGGTTTTGCCCTTGCTTCCCTTTAACGAGGCTTTGGAGGTGACCAAGATCTACAGCGTGGCCGGTCAGCTGAGACCAGGACAGGCCTTGATCACCGAGCGCCCCTACCGCAGCCCGCACCATACCATTTCCGATGCCGGATTGATCGGAGGTGGACAAATCCCCAAACCAGGGGAAGTATCCTTAGCCCATCGGGGGGTCCTGTTCCTGGATGAATTGCCGGAATTTAAAAAGCACGTTCTGGAAGTGCTCCGCCAACCACTGGAAAATGGGGATGTTACCCTGTCCCGGGCGGCCATGTCATTGACCTATCCGGCCGATTTCATGCTGGTAGCGGCCCTCAATCCCTGTCCGTGCGGATACTTGACCGACGACCGCCATCCGTGCACATGTACGCCGGGGCAAATCCAACGCTACCGCGCCCGTCTTTCCGGTCCATTACTGGACCGTATTGATTTACAGGTGGATGTACCGGCTGTGCCCTACAATGACTTAAGAAAAAGTTCCAGTCCCAAAGACTCCTCCTCCATGCGGGCCAACATCGTGGCGGCCAGAGAAGAACAGGCCCGGCGCTATCAGGACCTGCCTTTTATCACCAACAGCGAGCTTTCCGGCCGCTGGGTGCAGGAGTGTTGTCGCATTTCAGATACTGAACACAACTTTCTGGAACAGGCCATGCAAAAACTGGGATTTTCGGCCCGGGCCCATACCAGAATCATGCGCATCGGCCGGACCATAGCCGACCTGGAAAAGTCACCCACGGTAACTGTCAACCATCTGGCCGAGGCCATCAATTTCCGGTTTATGGACCGGGAAGACCGTTATTGACTGTCCGTGCCTCCGGGAACACTGCACGACTCCTGAGAACAGGAACAGCTGAGCTCACTGAGGGCATACAACAGCCGTCCTTCCTTGTTCTTGCGGTCCGGGGTCAATTGGTAAGGGGGTACGGACTGGACCAGGCCCTGCAATTCTTGCCAATCAGGGAGCTCATGGTAGGAACACTCCCGCAGGAGCATGCCATCCGCCACTTGCAAAATAAGGGCCTTTTTGCTGTCCGTGACCGCGGCCAGGGCGGCCGGACCTTGGGGCAGGAGCCTGGCTGCGGCCAAAAGCTGCCGGGTGTAGGTCTCCACTTGACCGGCGCAGAACTTCAGGGCCATAATCGGGGTCTGCCCATCCCTGCCGATGACTATATCCACCTGCTGCACATAAGGCTGGTCATCGATAATGGCCGTGACCTGGACCTTGCTCTGGAGGGCTTCCTTGGGCACCCCCTTATCCTCCACTAAGAACCTGGCCATATCCTGGCGGATATCCTCATAGGTAGTGGCCTGGATCTCTTCCCCGCTCAAATAGTCCTGGACTGTATATCCCAGATTGAGTTCATGCATACGCACCTCCTGTGTCCGCTTTGCAGTCCGTCCCGTTGATGATTTTGAGATACGGCTTATCACATAGCTCGTAGGGGCAAAAAATTTTTGCAAATACGGGCCGGCAGGGAGAAGGGCCTCCGGTTGTTTCATACATGATCAATCCGGCAAAGCCGACTAGGGGAGCCCGATCTCCCGGTACACGCTGACGTATTCCCTGGCAGAGCGTTGCCAGGAAAAGTCCTGATGCATGGCCCTATCCTGCATCCGCCGCCATTGGTCCTCATCCTTCCACACCCTGACCGCCTGCTCCACCGCTTGCAGAAGTGACCGCCCCGTAATGGGGGAAAAAGTGAAACCAGTGCATCCCTGAGCCGGATACCCGATCACCGTATCCAAGAGCCCTCCTACTTGTGAAGCCACCGGCAACGTTCCGTATCGCAAGCTATAAAGCTGCGTCAGCCCGCAAGGTTCGTACCGGGAGGGCATGAGGAAAATATCCGTCCCGGCCATGATTTGGTGCGATTTTTCTTCCGTATAGCCAATACAAGCCGCCAACTGACCGGGATATTGTTCCACCAGGTTGCCCAAATGTGTCTCCACACTCAAGTCACCCTCTCCCAAAACGATAAGTCCCACATCCATGGCCATCAGTTCATCCACAATCTCCAACAAGAGATCTATGCCTTTCTGCTCCCGCAGACGGCCAATAAAACCCAGAACGGGCCGGGACATAAATCGAGGATGAAAACCCATGATATACAGCAGGGTCTTTTTGCACTCCAATTTTCCCTGCATATTTTCCGGAGAATAGGGATACATCAAAAAGTGGTCGTGCCTGGGATCCCAAAAGGAATAGTCCACCCCATTTAAAATACCCCGCAGATCTTTCTCGCGACGAGTCAATATCCCATCCAGACCACAGCCGAACTCAGGAGTCACGATTTCCCGGGCATAGGTGGGACTGACCGTGGTAATCCGATGGGCATAGGCGATTCCGGTCTTCAGCATGTTAAATGAACCATAGTGTTCGGCACCGTCCATGCGCCAAGCCTCAACCGGCAAACCGCTTTCCCAGAATAAACGGGCAGAATACTGTCCCTGAAAGGCCAGATTATGGATGGTCATGACCGTCCGGGTCTGATGCCAGAAAGGATCCAATCTGCGGGCGTAGTGCACATAGGCCGGAACCAGGGATGAATGCCAGTCGTGGGCATGCATAATATAAGGGGGTATTCCCAGCTTGCGGGCCAAAGCCACGGCAGCCCGGCAAAAAAAGATATACCGCTCGCAATTGTCGAAATACTCCCCGTGGTAGGTGCAGTAGTAACTCTTGCGGTCAAAGTATTCCGGCCGATCGACAAAATAGACGGGAACCCCGTGGTAATCAGCCACATAAATGTCAGCCGTCACCTCCGGCCACGGATACCCCACCGGGCAGTTTTCCAGAACCAGGCGAATCTGAAAGTTTGCCGTGTGCAACCGACCATAAAAAGGTGTGATCACGGCCACGTGGACCCCCTGATCCTGCAGGACCAATGGCATCACCCCCATCACATCTCCCAGTCCACCGGTCTTGGAGAAGGGAAAAATCTCAGAGGTCACAAACAGGACCTGAACGTTTTCTTGTTCCACACGCATTTTTCTCAGCCTCCAGGCCATCGAGTCAGCAAAAAACCACCGCCCACAGACTTAAAAATGATAGCACGTGGACAAGTGGGCAGACAATGGCTATTTTGCATTGCACAGGGACCGAAAAAGGGTGAGACTGACCACGCCACGGTAATTTTGTTCTCAGGTATATGGTGTTAAAAGTGTTCAGCTTCAAAAGGCCCGATTCATGCGGAAATGATACTACAGGAAACAAACCGGGGACATTTTCAGGCATACGGCAAGTAAATCAAGGAACATTTGGAATCTCAAGTTCTTATACTGAAAACTGAACACAGAACACTGAACATATACTGCTGTTATCTAGATTCGAAGGAAATCAACTGAAATTGTTGACAATGGGAAGCAGAACCAAAAAGTCCTGTCGCCGCACAGAGGTACTTGACAGGCCATTGGGCCACCTGCTATGGAATGCGACACCGCAAAGGCGCGTAGCTCAGGGGTAGAGCACTTGCTTGACGCGCAAGGGGTCAGGAGTTCAAATCTCCTCGCGCCTACCATTTCCGAATCGTCGCAGCTAGGGAGGCCCCGGCCTCCCTATTTGCTTTTGAGACACCGACATCAATCAATTTTTTAGGATCAGGAGCACAAAGTGCAGCAGGTGGAGTGCTGGGGCCAACACATAGATGTCTCTGAAGAACTAACCTGCCAAGAAGTTCTCTCCCAGGCTGTGAGCGGGAAGAAGTTCAAGCAGAGCGTGGCCTGCAAGTGCAATGAAAGATTACTGGACCTGGCCGACAAAGTTCCTTCCGACTGCCGCCAGTTGGAACCGGTGCTCATCAACAGCGAGCAAGGCCTGGACATCTTACGCCACAGTGCGGCTCACGTCATGGCTGAGGCCGTCAAAAAGATTTTCCCCACGGCCAAGGTGACCATTGGTCCGGCCATCGACAAGGGCTTTTATTATGATTTTGACTTTGAACGCAGCTTCACCCCGGAAGATTTAGAAGCCATAGAAAAGATCATGGCTGAAAGTATCGATGCTGATTTGCCTTTTGAGCGCCAGGTTGTCGCTCGAGACGAGGCCAGAAAATTTTTCTCCCGCCAAAACGAAACCTATAAGTTGGAACTTTTGGACGAGATGGAAGATGCTCAGGTCTCCCTGTATACACACAATGGTTTCACCGACCTCTGTCGGGGACCGCATCTGCCATCCACCGGGTTTATTCGCGCTTTCAAGTTGACAACAGTAGCTGGTGCCTATTGGCGCGGAGACGAAAATCGGCCCATGCTCCAACGCATATATGGTACAGCCTTTGCCGACCCCAAAGCCTTGAAAAACTACCTGGCTCACCTGGAAGAAGCCAAAAAGAGGGACCACCGCCGTTTGGGCCCCCAACTTGACATGTTCAGTTTTTCCGATGAAGTGGGACCGGGCATGCCAATCTTCCATCCCAACGGGGCTTTGGTCCGAACCATTCTGGAGGACTTTGAGACCAAGGAACATCTTCGCCGCGGGTATCAGCTGGTCCGCGGCCCCCAACTTTTACGTCGTGAGCTGTGGCAAAAATCCGGGCATTACCAAAACTACGGCCACAACATGTATTTCTCGGAAATAGATGAGGATGTCTATGGACTCAAACCCATGAACTGTGTGGCCCATATGCTCATTTACAAATCCTCTCTGCGGAGCTATCGGGAACTGCCCATACGGTATTTCGAACTGGGCACAGTCCACAGGCATGAAAAATCCGGAGTTCTGCACGGACTTATGCGGGTACGCCAGTTCACCCAGGACGATGCGCACATCATCTGCCGCCCGGAGCAGCTCCAAGAGGAAATCACCGCGATCATCCATTTCGTTCAGGACATGATGAATGTGTTTGGCTTTGAGTACGAGGTTGAACTTTCCACCCGGCCGGAAAAGTCCATCGGCTCCGACCAGGACTGGGACCGGGCCACCACGGCCCTGCACCAGGCCTTGGACGACATGCAGCTTCCCTATACCATCAATGCCGGAGACGGAGCCTTTTACGGACCAAAAATCGACGTGAAACTCAAGGACGCTTTGGATCGGACCTGGCAATGCGCCACTATCCAATGTGATTTCACCTTGCCCCATCGTTTTGACTTGAGCTATGTTGGTTCGGATGGAGAAAAGCACCGGCCGGTCATGGTCCACCGGACCATATTGGGAGCCATTGAACGATTTATGGGTGTGCTCATTGAGCATTTCGCCGGAGCCTTACCTACCTGGCTTGCTCCAGTTCAGGCCGTTGTGGTCACGGTGACCGATGCCCAAAATAGATTTGCCGAGCAATGCGCCGCTTCCCTGCGTCAAGCCGGCATCCGGGTACACACTGATCTGCGGAATGAAAAACTGGGATTTAAGGTCCGAGAGGCTCAGCTGTCCAAGATACCATATATACTGGTCATAGGGGATCGGGAGATGGAAGAGGGGATGGTCAATATCCGGCTTCGGGATGGAAGCCAGTATGGGGCCAAATCCTTGTCTGAAACGAGTACCTTGATCCAGACAGATTGCCAAGAACCCTTCAAACGTGGAGGAATGCGCTATAGCTTCACCAACTAATGTCCGCCGCAACCACCAGATCAGGGTCCCTGAAGTGCGGGTTATCAGCGATGCCGGCGACCAGCTGGGTATCATGCCCACCAAAGAGGCCTTGCGGCTGGCCAACGAACAAGGTGTTGATCTGGTGGAAGTTGCCCCGCAGGCCAAACCGCCGGTCTGCAAGCTCATGGACTTCGGCAAATACCAGTACGAGCAGCGCAAGAAGAATCAAGAGGCCAAAAAAAAGCAGGTCCAGGTCCAGCTCAAGGAAGTCAAGCTACGACCTAAAACAGATGAGCATGATCTGCAGACCAAGCTGAGCCACGTACGCCGATTTCTGGCCAAGGGTGACCGATGCAAAATCACCCTTTTTTTCCGGGGCCGGGAGATAGTGCACAAAGAACAGGGCAAAGCTATTTTAGACAATGTCCTGGAACAAATTTCCGACGTGGCCCGCGTGGAACAGGAGCCCAAGTTCGAAGGCCGAACCATGCACATGATTGTGGCTCCCTTGTCCCCCAAAAACAAGTAAGCAGGCCAAAAGCTCTGAACGGACGCGGCGGAGCCCCAAGCAAGGGATCCGTCCGTCCTTTTTTATTGATGGGAAGGGTGAGGTCCGGTATGGATTTCACTCACTGCCTCCAATCACGTAAGGAGATACATAGGGAGAAACCAATATGCCCAAAATGAAGACTCACCGCGGGGCGGCCAAACGATTCAAAGTCACCGGAAGTGGGGCCATCAGGCGCAGAAAAGCCTATCACAGTCATATCCTGACCAAAAAGAGCCCCAAGCGGAAGCGAAACTTACGGCAGCCGGCGCATGTGGACCAAGCCAATATCAAGTCCGTGCGCAGGCAGCTTTTAGTCTAAAATCATAAACACCATAAACAGACGTATAGCAAGGAGCACCAGCCATGCGCATTAAACGAGGCAAGACTGCGCATCAACGCCACAAGAAATATTTGAAACTGGCTAAGGGCTACCGGGGAGGCAGGAGCAAACTCTTCCGCACAGCCCGGGAAACGGTGGAGCATGCCCTGAGCAATGCCTATCGGGACAGAAAACGGAAAAAGCGTGAATTCCGCAAGCTATGGATCATGCGCATCAATGCGGCTACCAGAGAGCATGGCTTGAGCTACAGCCGATTCATGTCCGGCCTCAAGGCCCGGGATATTCAGCTCAATCGCAAGGTGCTGGCCGACATGGCCGTGTTTGATCAGAACGGATTCGCTCAGTTGGTGGACATGGTCAACACAAAGGATCACTGAGGTGGACACTACCGGCTCCCGCTTCATACACATACTGGATGAACTCCGGCAAGAGGGCTTGCGGGCCATTGAGGCTGCAGGCAGTGGAGAGGAAATTGAGCAGGTCCGAATAGCCTATTTAGGGCGCAAGGGCAAGCTGGCAAAACACATGGCTTCCTTGCCCTCCTTGCCCTCCTCTGAAAGGCCCCAGGCCGGAAAGAAGGCCAATGTCATAAAGACCGAGCTGACCCAGGCCTTGCAGGAGGCCAAATCCCGGATTGAACAGCAAGAGGAGGCCGAGCAGCAGGTCGCATTCGATCCTACAATGCCCGGCCGAAAACCCTGGATCGGTACCCAGCACCCCATCACCCATGTCTTGGATGAGATCTGCTCGGTGTTTGGGAACATCGGTTTTGATGTGGTCACAGGCCCGGAGGTGGAAACCGACTTTTATAACTTTGAAGCTTTGAACATCCCTCCCGACCACCCGGCCCGAGACATGCAGGACACCCTGTACATTTCCGAGTCCATCGTCCTGCGCACCCATACCTCTCCGTTACAGATCCGAACCATGCTCAAGCAGAAGCCACCGGTGGCCGCCGTGGCCCCCGGCAAGGTTTACCGTCGGGATGCGGACCTGACGCATTCCCCCATGTTCCATCAAATCGAGGGATTTTTGGTCGACTCCCAGGTCAGCATGGCCGATCTGCGAGGGACCTTGACCTATTTCGTCCAGCATATCTTTGATGCCCAAACCAAAGTCCGTTTTCGCCCCAGCTTTTTCCCTTTTACCGAACCGAGTGCGGAAGTGGACATCAGCTGTGTGATATGCAAAGGATCGGGCCAGGTCCAAGACCAACCCTGCCGGGTCTGTAAGCAGACCGGATGGGTGGAGATTCTGGGCTGCGGAATGATCGATCCGGCCGTATTCACCGCTGTTGGCTATGACCCTGAGGACTTCACCGGTTTCGCTTTCGGCCTGGGGGTGGAACGGGTGGCCATGCTCAAATACGGAATTGACGACTTGCGCTTGTTTTTTGACAATGACTTGCGTTTTCTGCACCAATTTCAGGGGCCGCCTCAGGTCGTCTAGCACGCATAAATTTGCCCTGCCAAGCGAGAGTTTGGAGACTCCTGGTGAATTCCTGTCCCTTTCAATCCACAGATAAGACCCGGCTGTCCGTCCAGCTCTTTGCATTAAGGACTGCTCGGAGTCGCGCTCGACGAGGAAACCCATGCTACTGAGCATTGACTGGCTCAAAGAATTCACCCCGTATAACGGGACCATTGATGATCTGGCCCATGTACTGACCATGATCGGCCTGGAAGTGGAGGAAATCCGGCATCCCTTCATCCATCTGGACCAGTATGTGATCGGACGGGTTGCTTCCTGCCACCCGCATCCCAATGCCGACAAGCTCAGTCTGTGCACCGTTGAACTGGGTCACGACCAGCCGGTGCAGATCGTCTGTGGAGCCCCGAATGTGGCCTCCGGGCAAAATGTGGCCGTCGCCCCGGTTGGTTCCACCCTCCCCGGTGGGCAGAGTATCCAGCGGGTTTGCATCCGAGGCCAGGCATCGGAAGGCATGATCCTCTCGGAAAAAGAAATGGACTTGGGTGAAGACCACACCGGGATAAAGGTTCTCCAGCAGGACGTTCGCCCCGGGACCCCTGTACCTCAAGCCCTGGGTTTGGACACCACGTTCTTCGATCTGGGTATCACCCCTAACAGATCCGATTGCTTAAGCGTTCTGGGAGTGGCCCGGGAAGTAGCCACGGCCTGCAATCTGCCTTTGCATGCACCTCACGTTACATTGCACGAAGAAACTCCGGAAGCCAACTCCTTTTTGCAGGTCCAAATTGATGATCCCCACCTCTGTCCCGTGTATCAGGCCAGAATCATTGAATCGTTCACTTTAGGTCCTAGTCCCGACTGGATGCGCTTCCGCCTCCTGGGCATGGGGGTGCGGCCCATCAACAACATCGTGGATATTACCAATTACGTCATGCTGGAAGTGGGGCAGCCTTTGCACGCCTTTGACCGCCAGCACATAAGCGGGAACATGATCCGGGTGGCCAGAGCCCCTGCCGGGCAAGAGTTCATAACCCTGGACGAGCAAAAAAGAATTCTCTCTGAAAATGATCTTTTGATCTGGGACGCGGAAAAACCGGTAGCCTTGGCTGGGGTCATGGGAGGGGTCAATAGTGAAATCACCTCCTCCAGCCGGGACCTTATTTTGGAGTCAGCTGTTTTTGATCCCTCCAGCGTGCGCAAAACCGGCCGTCGTCTGGGTCTGTCCAGTGAATCCTCGTACCGCTTCGAAAGGGGGGTGGATCAACCCGGATCAGCCTTTGCTTTGGACCGAGCCGCCCAGCTCATCCATTCCCTGGCCGACGGAAGGGTCCTGCGCAGCCAAGTCCGATCTGAACCGCGTCCATGGCAGGCGGTATCCCTGTCCTTCCGTCCGCAACGGGCTCGAAACCTTTTGGCCCTGGACGTGGAGGAATCCTTTTGTCGGCAGACATTGGCCAATTTGGGATGCAAGGTCCAAATGAACGCTGCGCAGTGGCAGGTCACCCCCCCCAGCTACCGCTTGGACCTGCAGCGGGAAGTTGATCTTATAGAAGAAATCGGGCGGGTCTATGGTCTGGAGTCCATCCCCACCACCCTGCCCCGAATCAATAAGCCCCTGCATCCAGCCACGGATCCGGAAAAAAATGCAGCCGGATACGGATTTCTGCGCCAGGTGAAAGCCTGGGCCCAAGGCCATGGGTTGACTGAAGTGATCAACTACAGTTTCGTGGGGGCCCAGGAAATGGACAGACTGCACCTGGCCTCAGCCCAACGGGTCCCGGTGCATAATCCCTTAAGTACAGACCAGGACACCCTGCGCACAGTTCTTACGCCCGGTCTACTGCGCAACGTGCGGACCAATGCCGACCAGGGCATGGTAAGTTGCCGCCTGTTCGAGGTGGCCAGAATCTTCCTGGACGATCCGGATTCAGAGACCTCGGTTCAAGAGCACACCCGACTCGGGCTTTTGCTCACCGGGACCAGGCACCCCCCAACCTGGCCCTGGGAGCAGGCTGAGGCCGACTACTTGGATCTCAAGGGTCTGATTGAAAACTTGATCCAATACTTCGGCCTCAGCCAATGCCGTTTTACCCAGCAGGCTGAGCACGAGTTTTTAGATCCGGGGGTGATACTAGGGCAGGCTGAAAAGAAGATCGGTTTTCTGGGCCGGGTCAAACCGGAGGTGGCCAAAGGTTGCCATGTTCGCTCTGCTATCTGGCTCGCAGAACTGGACCTTGATTACCTGGCCGGCCTTGTCCAGGCCCGCCAGACAACCTACCGGCCTTTGGCCAAATTTCCTCCTGTCCACCGGGATATGACAGTGATCGCTGGACCGGAGGTGGCTTTCGCCCACATCCAGGACCTCATCGACCGCCAGGCGGCAAAAAGCCTCTTGGAAGATGTCCGCTTGGTGGATGTCTATCAGCCCGCTCAGGCTACCGATCGCCACCTGACTCTCCGCCTGCGTTACCGGCACGCGGAAAAAACCTTGACTGACAAGGAAGTGGATGCCGAACACACCATTTTGGGCCAGGCCTTGACCACCCAATTGCCTTTGCGCTTTCCATCCACCTGAGGATACTGTATGCCCGAGCGGGGAGAGCGGACCTATAAGATCGGCCATGCCGCCCAGATCCTGGGGGTCGAGCCTTACGTGCTCCGCTTTTGGGAAACCGAATTCCCTCAGCTTTGCCCCATCCGCACCCCGAAAGGCCAGCGGCTGTACACAGAAGCCCATTTGCGGCTCATTGCCCGCATTAAGACCTTGCTCTACGAACACGGGCTGACCATCGACGGAGCTCGTCGCAAACTGGATCAAGACCATCAGTGGTTGAACATGCTCACTGATATCCATAACGAACTTTTGGATATCCGCCGCACCCTCCTCTCCGGCCCCGCCTTTCCTGCTTCTCAAGGCAAAGGCTCCAAGAGCTCAGCCCAAGGGTCAGCCTCAGGCCAAAATCAGAGGGACCAGGATAGGGACCAGGAGGCTGAGGACGATTCCGTTGACCACGGACAAGAGGGAAAGTCTGGTACCCACCAGACGATGGATGACCGGTAAGGTGGTGTCCATACTTGTAGCTCCACCGCAGGCTATTGGGGCCAGCCGTCCCCAATACCTATACAGGACCGGAGCCAGAGCCAAAGTAATCACCTCCCGAAAGACATTGGACAGCAGGGCGATGACCCCCAGCTCTTCCCCGTGCAACTGGGTGATCATGATGCTGGACAGACTGTAGTAGCCAAAACCAGCCCCCACGGCCAGTCCCTCCCGAATCCCTCCTATATCAAAGATGACTGCCACGACTCCGGCTCCGAGCAAGGAACCGGCCACCACCGTGGCCGGAAGAAGCAGGCCGGGGATATTCATACGCAACAGGCCTTGCACAGAACGTTTATCCGCACCAATGCCCATCCCCACACAGGCCAAGAGGGCAAAGAGAACGTATATTTCATAGCCGGCCTGCAGGAAGTCCGCAGGCAGTAACCGCATCCATCCAGCCAGGACTCCCAGAGCAAAGGCACTGAGCAATACAAGGCTACCCTTCACCATCGTCTCCGGATATGAGGTATTCCACAGGCTTAGCTCCAATAAGGCTGCCTGCAATTGCCCCCAGGGCCAGCAAAAAGCCTTCCCAGCCCAAGGACCAAATATTGGACATGATCTGGGCATTTGACCCTATGGCTGCTCCCAGGACAAAGAGCAGGACAAAGACCAATACTTCACTGCATTGGGAAACCCGACGCATCAATCCTTTTTTGGACCCCAGAAAGCTCCCCAGTCCTATCCCGGCCAAGAAGAAAAAGACGATCCATACCATGCTGCCTCCGGTTTGCTGCATCCTGGCCACTGGCCCCCATGGTAATTTTGTTCTCAGGTGTAAGTTTCCAGGAGTGTTCAGGTTTCAGTGTTCAGTGTTCAGCTTCAGAAGGCCTGATCCATACTGATATGATACTTTGGGAACATATCTTGGGACATTTTGAGGCATCAGGCAAGCAAAATAAGGAATATCAAGATATCTCAAGCTCTTATGCTGAAAACTGAACACCGAACACTGAACACAAATTGCTATTATCCAGATACAGAGCAAATCAACTGAAATTGTTGAAAATGGAAAGCAGAACCAAAAAGCCCTGCTCCGGCCCTGACCTGTTTCCTGAACACTCGAAACTCCCTGGGGTCGGACCCGGCTCTGTATTCCAAATGGGCTCAAAAATGTCATGATCCAAGGGCAAGCCCTGTAGCACATCCGCTCAGGCCAGGCAAACCGGGTCTGGATGTATTGCTTCAAATAGCATATGTACGTATGCTGAAAACGGGCGGCGAGGAAGGCCAAACAATACGTTATGACCTTGACTGCCAAGGCCAGTTCCGGAAAAAAGAACCTCCCTCCGTCATCCCGGGTGGAATGTTCCAGCTACAAGGAGAGCCGTGCATGCATTTATCCCGCCGAATCCTGCAAATACGACCTTCAGCAACCTTGAGCATTAATGCCAAGGCAGCAGAGCTCAAGGCCCAGGGCCAAGAGGTGATCAGCCTGGCGGCCGGGGAACCTGACTTTCAGCCCCCAGAACACGTCCGGCAAGCGGTCAAGGACGCTGTGGATCAAGGATTTGTTCGCTACACCCCGGTCCCGGGTTTGCCCGAGTTGCGTCAAGCAATTGCCGAGACCTACTCCGGGCTTTACGGTGTGGATATCAGCCCCGCTATGACCATAACCACCAACGGGGGCAAGCAGGGCCTGTACAATTTGTTCCAGTGCTTGCTCAATCCGGGTGACGAGGTCCTGATCCCGGCCCCTTATTGGGTCAGCTATCCGGACATGGTCAGCCTGGCCGATGGATCTCCGGTTATCGTCCCCTCCAGCCCGGAAAGTGGCTTCCGCCTGCGCCCTGAAGAGCTCCAAACCTACGTCACGGACAAGACCCGCATCCTGGTTTTGAATACTCCGTCCAATCCTACCGGAAGCCATTATTCACAAGCTGAACTGGACAAGCTTATCAGCTGGGCCCTGCAGCAGGACATCTTTGTTATCAGTGATGAGATCTACGATCAATTGGTCTACCCCCCGGCCGAACCGGCCAGCGCCGGTACTTGGCTCGATGGCCACGCGGATTCCATCGCTCTTTGCAATGGCTTGTCCAAGTCGTATGCCATGACCGGCTGGAGAATGGGTTATGTCCTGACCCACAAGGACCTGATCGCCAAACTGAGTGCCTTGCAGGGGCAAAGCACCTCCAATGTCTGTGTCCTGGTGCAAAAGGCGGCAGTGGCCGCCTTGCGCGGTCCGCAAGAGTTTTTACATGACCACCGCCAGGTCTTTCAAAAACGGCGGGATCTGGCCCTGGAACGTATTGCGTCATGGCCCGGGGTGGAGTGCCCCCGACCGGATGGGGCCTTCTATCTCTTTCCCCGGGTGGATGCCATGTACACCCAGAATATTCCGGACTCTTCTGCCTTCTGCACCTATTTACTGGAAAAGGCCCAGGTAGCCCTTGTTCCCGGGGCCGCCTTTGGTGACGATCGCTGTTTGCGCATCTCCTATGCCCTGGATGAGACGACTCTTCTTCAGGCCCTGGACAGGATGCAAACCGCCTTTTCCGCATTGGCGGGACTGGATTAAGTTTTGAAAACCGCATTCGCTCATTTACCCTGCGGCCCATAGTATGTCTGGCCTCTTGTATTCCATATCCATCAGCGGACCGAACCATACCAGTCTGGTTCGGGACATGACCTATACCTTGAGCAGGTACCGGGTCAACATCCTGGACCTCTCCGAGGCTGTTATCCACGACTGGCTGAGCATGGCCCTGCTCATCGAGTTGCATACCGAGGCCTACCCGGATGCAGTGTTTGAGGCTCTCTTACAGACCGCCAAAACCTACAGCCTGCATATGCACTTCAGCCAGATCTCTCCGGAGCACTATGAAAAATGGGTTCAGGCCCAAGAGGGTTCCCGGAGCATCATCACCTTGCTAAGCCGCAAGGTCAGTGCCCAGCATGTGCATCAAGTCGCTGAATTGGTGGCTCAGCACGGCCTGGATATTATCTCCATCCAGCGCCTCTCCTCCCTGGACTCGCCGAATGGCCCCTTTCACCCCAATATGACCTGCATCGAATTCATCCTCCACGGCCACCCCCTGGATATGCATATGGTCCGCAGCGCTCTGCTCACCCTTTCGGCCCAGGACGGAATTGATCTGGCCTTGCAGGAAGAAAGCCCTTTTCGACGCCAACGTCGGCTCATCGCCTTTGATATGGACTCCACCTTGATCCAGACCGAAATCATCGATGAACTGGCCAGGGAAGCCGGAGTGGGCCAGGAAGTGGCCGCCATAACCTCAAGGGCCATGCACGGCGAGCTGGATTTCCGAGCCAGCTTGCAACAGCGGGTGGCCCTTTTAAAGGGTCTGGATGCCGCAGTCCTGGACAAGGTCGCTCAGCGCATGCCTTTGGCCGAGGGGGCTCATCGTCTCATATCCAGCCTCAAACGCTTGGGATACACCGTGGCCGTCATATCTGGCGGATTCACCTATTTTGGATCCTACCTGCAGCATCAGCTCAGCCTGGACTACATCTTTGCCAATGAATTGGAGATCGACCAAGGCAAACTCACCGGCCGATTGAAGGGGGACATCGTGGACGGTCCCAAAAAGGCCGAACTCTTACAACGTCTGGCCGAATCCAAAGGACTCAGCCTGGATCAGGTGGTGGCTGTCGGGGATGGGGCCAATGATTTGCCCATGCTGAACACGGCCGGATTGGGCATTGCCTTTCACGCCAAGCCCGTGGTCAGACAGGGGGCCAAGCAATCCATCAGCAATGTGGGCCTGGACGGAATCATCTACTTCTTGGGTTTGAGGGATCAGGAGGCCCTGCGGTGATCGTCGGTGATTCGGCTTTGCCGCTGATACCTCGTATAAAATACGGCCTGAGCTTACATATTGGATCTACTTTCGTCCGAGATTTACCCCCCGGCCTCCTTTTCGCCCGATTCCTGACTCCCGCCTGTCGACTCCTGGTCTTTATCTTCCAGCTTGCGCCAGTACGAGCATTTCTTGTTCGGGCAAGCCATGTGTTCGCCTCGAGTCTTGGTCGTCTTGCGGACCAGGATAGGGCTGTCACACTGGGGACAAGGCTCTGAGATTGGATAGTCCCAGACTGCATAGGTGCATTGGGGATACTGATCGCAGGCGTAAAATACCTTTCCCCGCTTAGAGCTCTTTTCCACCAAATGCCCGGAGCATCCTGATGCAGGGCAGGGCACTCCTGTGCTGAAAGGCTGGGCATACTTGCACTGGGGGTAGCTGGAACAGGCGATGAATCTGCTCCCGGTCCTGGCTTTTTTAAGAACCAGATCTGAACCGCACTTGGGACAGGTTCCCACTTTAGGCTGGTCGGGCACCGTATTCTCCACCAACTGGATCTTACCCTGCTCATCCCGGATGAAATTGGATGTGTTCGTACACTCCGGATAGCCGCTACAAGCCAGAAACTCCCCGTTTTTCCCGAATTTGATGACCATTGGCCGCCCGCACTGGGCACAGGTCACTTCGGTCTGGATCCCGCTTTTGACCTCGGACATCTCCTGTTTGGCTTTATCCAGGGTGGGGTTGAAGTCTGCGGTAAATTTTTGCAGCAAAGCCAGCCAGTCCTGCCCACCGGTGGCTACATGGTCCAACTGGTTCTCCATTTCCGCAGTGAATCCCACATCCATAAGCCGAGAGAAATGGTTCACCAGGAGGTCGTTGACCGTATATCCCAGTTCAGTGGGCGCAAATTGGCGACCTTCCATGCGCACATAATCCCTGTCCCGCAGGGTGCTGATGATTTGGGCATAGGTTGAGGGCCGGCCAATACCTTCTTCCTCCAGCTTACGGACCAAGGAGGCCTCAGTGTACCGATGCGGGGGCTGAGTGAACTTCTGTTCCTTGGACAAGGCCTTGAGGGTCAGCTCCTCCCCTTTGGACATGGGAGGCAGCTGGATTTCTTTTTTCTGATCTTCTGGTACGTACAAACTCATAAACCCTGGAAATATAAGTCGTTCACCCTTGGCTCTCCACAGGGTATGCTCCGCCTGCACGGTCACCGTCGTGTCCCAGAATTTGGCCGCCGCCATTTGGGAGGCCACAAACCTGATCCATATGAGTTTGTAGAGCAGATGCTGCTGTCGGGTGAGGTAGGGCTTTACCGAGTCCGGGTGAATGGACACATCCACCGGCCGGATGGCTTCGTGAGCGTCCTGGGCCGAGCCCTTGCTCTTAAAGGTCCGAGGCTTGGGGGGATAATACTCCGCTCCCATATTGGACACAATCCACTCTTTGGCCGCGTCCCTGGCCTCCTTGGATACCCGGACCGAGTCTGTGCGCATGTAGGTAATTAAGGCAGTGGTCCCTTTACTTCCCAGCTCCACCCCTTCATAGAGCTGTTGGGCCAAGGCCATAGTCTGCTTGGCTGAAAAGTTGTGCCGATTGCTGGCCTCCTGCTGCAAGCTGGAGGTGATAAATGGCGGCTTGGGCTGCTTGCTGCGCTCTTTTTCCGCCACCTCCTGGACCACGAACTGAGCCATTTCCACCTTGGCGGCCAGCTCCTCGGCCTGCTCCTGGTTCCCAACCACCGCTTTTTTGCCGCCTATCTTCCACAGTTCGGCCTCAAATTCCGGCGGTTGTGCGGCCCGCAATCTGACCTTAAACACCCAGTACTCTTCGGGGACAAAAGCCTGCCGTTCTCTTTCCCGGTCAACAATCAAATGCAGGGCTACGGACTGCACCCGGCCTGCTGAAATGCCCCGCTTGACCTTCTGCCACAGCAACGGCGATATCTTGTATCCCACCAGACGATCCAGAATGCGTCGGGCTTGTTGGGACTCAAAAAGGCGGGCATCCAGCTGCCTGGGATGCTTGAGGGCTTCTTTGACCGCACCGGCGGTGATCTCATTGAACTGAATCCGATGGATGTTGGTGTTCGCCGACTTAATGAGCTCGGCCACATGCCAGGCAATGGCCTCCCCTTCCCGATCCGGGTCCGGAGCCAAATATACCTTGTCCGCCTGGCTGGCGGCCTTTTTCAGTTTATTGACCACCTTCTGCTTTCCAGGCAATACTTGATATTGGGGATGAAAATCTTTTTCTTCATTCACTCCCAGCTTGTTGCCCGGCAAATCCCGGACATGGCCCACAGAGGCCTCGACCATATAATCCCGGCCCAAGAACTTGGAAATGGTCTTGACTTTGGCCGGTGACTCGACAATGATTAAGTCTTTACTCATAATACCCGGGGCTATACTTGCTTCCAGGCCCAAGTGCAAGTACCAACCTATCTTATTGATTACAATGTTTTTATGAGTCAAACTCCCCTGAGAGCCTCTTTGCATGACTCAGGGCAACCAGAACCAAATCCTTGTATTTTATGCATCCATCAGAGAATGAATCCCGTGGCGGAACAGTAGCCATTATAGGTCCCCCGAACGCCGGCAAATCCACCCTCCTCAATTCCTTTGTGGGTCACAAGCTGGCCATTGTCACTCCCAAGCCTCAAACCACCCGCAATCAGATCAGCGGGATCCTCTCCCGTCCAGGTCTGCAGATCGTTTTTCTGGACACCCCGGGCATTCACCGTCCAGGCTCCACAATGAACTCCCTTATGGTCCAGGTAGCCTGGCTGGCTTTAGCCGGAGCTGATGTGGCCCTGCTTGTCTGCGACGGATCTCTGGCGGTTACCAACCCGGGACGCTTCCAGGCCCAAATGGAACGTATTTCCTCCCGGATGGAAAATCTGCCCGTCCCCCTGCTCCTGACTGTGAATAAGACTGACCTGATCAAAAACAAATCTGATCTCATCCCGATTATCCACCGCCTGAGATCTGTGTTTCCCGGCTCGGAAATCATCCCGGTTTCAGCGGCCCGGGAGGAGAACACAGGCCATCTTTTGCATCAGGTGGTTTCCCATCTTCCGCACAGTCCCCCTTTATATCCCCATGATCAGCTCTCCACCCTGCCGGTCCGCTTTCTGGCCTCCGAAATAATCCGTGAAAAGCTTTTCTTGACTCTGGACCGGGAATTGCCCTACTCCCTGGCCGTAGCCATTGAACACTGGGAGGAGAACCAGGACCAGAACCTGGTAACCATCCATGCCTTGATCTACGTCCCCAAGGCCAGCCATAAAGGAATGGTCATCGGACGTGGGGGAAGGCTCTTAAAAACAGTCGGCCAGCAGGCCCGACAGGAATTGGAAGAATTGCTGGACATGAGGGTCAATCTGCAAATGTGGGTCAAGGTCAAACCCAAGTGGACCGAAGATGAAAACTTCGTTCTGCAGTTCTTGCCCGAGCTTGGCAGGTAAGCAACCGGAGGAAAATACCATGGACAAGGCCCAGAATATCATAAACCGCTGGCAAGAGATCCGGGCGGCCATAGATCAGGTGGCCCTGGACTGCAACCGGAATCCGGAAGACATCATCCTGGTGGCCGTTTCCAAGACCCATCCGGCCCAGGCCGTTCAAACTCTGGCCCAAGCCGGACATCTGGACTTTGGTGAAAACTATGTCCAGGAAGCCCTGGACAAGCAGGACCAACTGTTTGATGTCCACCTGCGCTGGCATTTCATCGGCCGTTTGCAATCCAACAAGGCCAAGTATCTCCCCGGCCGATTCCACCTCATACATTCCCTGGATCGCCTGAAAACCGCGCAAATTTTAGATCAGCGCTGTGCTCAGGAACACGTCGTTCAGCCGATCCTTTTGCAGGTCAATCTGGCTGGAGAGGAACAAAAAGGAGGCATCCCGGAGTCGGAGTTGAAGTCTGTACTCCAAAATATTCAAGACTTACCCAATCTTGATGTCCAGGGCCTGATGTGTATGCCCCCTTTTTTCGATGATCAGGAGCGGGCCAGACCCTTCTTCCGTCGCTTAGCACAAATCCGGGACCGATTGGAACAGGAGCTGGATATTCAGCTCAAACACCTGTCCATGGGCATGAGCGGAGACTATCCCGCGGCCATTGAGGAAGGAGCCACTTTACTCCGCATCGGGACCTCTATTTTTGGACCCAGGGAATAATAGAGCATATCGGGCAGGAGATGGCATATACAACTTCCAAGCAGCCCTATGCCCTCAATCTTCTGTCTTCTGTCTCCTGTCCTCTGTCTTCTGCCCTGCCAGGTGCTGGCGTAAGAACTCGGTCAGAAGCATGCTTCCGGCCTGGGCTACATTCAAGGAGTCGAATCCACCGGCCATGGGCAGGGTTACTCCGGCCTGGCAGGATTTGGCCACCAAAGGTCGTACCCCCTTTTCCTCATTTCCCAGGACCAAGACCGCGGGCCAGGAAATTGATACGGAGAAGACGCTCTGGCATGTGCCGTCCGTTCCCGCATAATAGACGGCCAGATTTCCTTCTTGACAACTCGTCAAAAATCTTGCCATGTTATGTATTCGGGCAACCGGGAGATAATTTAATGCACCGGCAGAGGCTTTGTGCGCCCTTTGGCCCAGGGCCGCTCCCCGGTGGCGCATGAGAACCATCCCGGCTCCACCCAGGGCATAGATGGTCCGGGCCAGGGTTCCTACATTCCCGCTGTCCTGGACCTGATCCAAGGCCACGAGTATGGGCAGCCTGGACTCCTGGACTTTTAGTACCAGCTCATCAGGGGAGCAGAACCCGGGCTGAAAGTACCTGGCCACATACCCTTGATGGGACCCAGGGCTCAACGCGTCCAGCTTTGATTTGGGGACAAACTGGCATTTGACTCCAACCTGACGACATAAAGACAGGACTGGCTGCACGTCCTTTTTCCGGTTTTCCTGAATAAGTACGGTTTCCACAGTCTCCGGGGCCCGGTGGAGAGTCTCCAGAACCGCCTGTCTGCCGATAAGGTAAAAGTCCGAACTGTCAACCATAGACTCGTCTCCTCAATAAGGACTGTCCCTATGCGCTATACCAAATGGTGGTGCCTGCTGCTACTTGTCCTCACCGGCTGCGCCCATATAGGACCCGATCAAACCGTCTCCCGGTCCGGGAAATTGGGTACCCACACCCAAGAGGACTCCACCTCCCCCAAAAGTGGTCACTCGGCAACCCCCATGCCCCAAAACCAGATGGATAAGGCCCCTTATTTCAGCCCGGACTCGGCCCAGCCTCTGGAACAGGAAGTCACCGAGCTCCCGCATGTCAGATCAGGCCAGGTCAAAGCCCTTTCCCAGTCGGAATTGGAGGCTTTGCAAGCCGAATCAGAAATCCAGTTTGAATTGGACATCAAAGACACCCAACTGATTGAAGACTACTTCATCTATTACTCCAAAAAGCACCATCACGTCTTTCAAGATTGGCTGAAGCGGGCCGAGCATTATCTCCCCTATATCCGCAAGGTATTTACAGACAAGGGCCTGCCCCAGGACCTTGTCTTTTTGCCCTTTGCCGAAAGCGGATTCAACCCCTTGGCCTATTCTCCGGCCGGGGCGGCCGGAATGTGGCAGTTCATGCCGGCCACCGGACGCATGTTCGGCCTGAAGTTCAATTGGTGGGTTGATGAGCGGCGTGATCCCTATAAATCAACGCATGCTGCGGCCGAATACCTCAAGCAGCTCTATGAGCGATTTGGGGACTGGTATTTGGTCCTGGCAGCTTATAATGCCGGAGGAGGCAATGTATCCAAGGCCATGCGCCGCAGCGGGACCAAGGATTATTTCGATCTGGCCTCTTCCCGGCACCTGCCCAATGAAACCTGCCGCTATGTACCCAAGTTTCTGGCCGTCCTGAAGATCGTGCGCAACCTGGATGACCTGGGCTTTGAGCCACTCAGCTGGTCTGCCCCGCAGAAACCCAGCACCCTCAGAGTCGCTGCCGGCACCGACCTGCAGGCCCTGGCTGCTGCCGTGGGCATGAACTGGTCCCAGTTCCAGGCCCGCAACCCCTTCATCCGGCGGACCGCCGCCCCTCCGGACGATGACCTTCAGATCTATCTGCCCGGGCAAAAGCTGGCCGCAGCCAAACGATTCCTGGCCAGCCCCCAATCCGTGGCTCGAAAGGGTGTCCACCGCTACCGCATCCGGGGGGGTGACTCCTGGTGGCAGCTGTCCAAACGCTTCAATGTCCCTGTGAATGCCTTGAAGCAGTTCAATCAGGCCTCCTCCAACACCCTGCGACCCGGACAGTGGGTCCTCATTCCCGGAAAAAACACAGGCGGTCATTCCGGTGAGAATGAGGGTTCCGGGGGAGTATATGCGGTCAGATCCGGCGATACCCTGTGGGGCATTGCCCGTTCCTTTGGTGTGTCTCTGTCAGCCCTGCACCGGACCAATCCCGGCCTTTCAGCCAAACAGCTGTCTGTGGGACAAAGAATCAGACTTCCCGGTCAGGCATCCACGCGGCGCATAGCCAGCAGGCGGGCCAACTACCAGGTCAAATCCGGAGACACCCTCTGGAGCATTGCCCGGAGGTTCGACCTCAGCCTGTCCAGCCTGGTCCAGGCCAATGGTCTGAACAAGAACACCCCCTTGCAGGTGGGAACCCAGTTGTATATCCCGGACATAGGCCATGACCAGCAAGTAAAGGCCAAGGAATCGGCCCGGAGGGCCAGAGTGCATTACCAGGTCCAGAAGGGGGATAATATCTGGTCCATAGCCCGCAAATTCGGGGTCAGTCCCCAGCAGGTCATGGAATGGAACAGACTTTCATCCCAGGACATTATCCATCCCGGTGATACCTTGACCATTTACCGCTAAGGATGGGCATACCTGAAGGGATCGAACAAGATATCGGGCGGCTTGCAGAGTTAAGGACTGAGACAATCGGACAACAGACCTAGGGCCTGTTGGGGATCGAAACTATGACCCGTCCACACCTCGCACTGTCCCAGGCCTTGATAGACGAACATCTCCAACCCGCTGATCGTCCCGCATCCGCTCTGTTTTGCTGCTTGCAGGAGCCTGGTCTGGGGCGGATTGTAGACCAGATCAAAAACCCAGACCACATTCCGCAGGTCTTTTCCTTCCGGCCATGGAGATTGGGCCACCAAATCGCCGGCCATACCCAGGGGGGTGGAATTGATCAGCAGCTGTGCAGGGCAGTCCCCCCGCTCCCGCCAGGGGACCAAAACGATATCCGGATCAGAGAATGTCTTGGCCGCTTTGCTGGTATCCCTGGCCGTAAGATAAATCTGAGGGCAGCCTAAATCCCGAAGGGCCACAACTGCGGCCAGGGCTGCACCCCCGGCCCCGAGAACAAGGGCGGATCCTGGGACCAGTGAACGTTCCTGCAAAGGGCGCCGAACTCCCTGCCAGTCAGTATTCGTCCCCCACAACTCCTGTTGATGCCAGTAGATCGTGTTCACAGCTTGAATCGTCTTAACCTCTGAGGTGATATGATCCAGGTAGGGAAGAATACGTTGCTTATGGGGCAGGGTCACGCTCAGTCCTTGAATAGGCAGGGCTCGAACTGCGACCATGAAGGCGTCGAAATGGGGTGGGGGCACATCCCACTTCATATAGGCGGCCGGGACATCCAGTGCGGCAAACGCCCAGGAATGGAGAACAGGACTCAAGGAATGTCCTATGGGGCTACCGACAACTCCGTACAACTGATCCGGTGGTCTCAAGCCCGATTTCTGGGTCCGTTCTCTGGTCTGGGGCATATGAGGCATCCTTATTTTTGCTTTCCCCCCCGCCAGTGGTCAGCTTTGCCTCAAGACGAGGATTCCACAGCCCTTTCCCCAGGCTGTATCTGAGAGGCCACCCATTCTGATCCCCGGGTCAAAGCCTGATCATTGGCCTGAATCAGTTTGGCCCCTTTGGCTGCAAACATGTCAGCCACCACCTGACGGACATTTTGCAAGGGTAGAGCCCCGGTAGCTTCCACCCAGGCCCCCAGGGCCACGATGTTGGCCATCTTCGTCGTTCCCAGTTCATCGGCAATATCGTTGGCCGGGACTGCAGCTACAACGATGCCTTGGTCCTGAATAAGGGACATATCCACCAGGGAAGAATTGACTACCAAGACCCCTTGCGGTCGCAGACGGGGCAAAAACTTGACCAGAGAGGGCTGATTCATGACAATCAAGCTCATGGGCGAATGGATGACCGGTGAACCGATTTCTTCGTCAGCCACAACCACGGTGCAATTGGCCGTCCCTCCCCGCATCTCCACCCCGTAAACCGGCATATAGGTCACGTTCTGCCCGGCCTGCATAGCCGCTTGGGCCAGGACGTTGCCTATCAACAGCACTCCTTGGCCTCCAAAACCGGCAATAATCACATCCTGATACACGTTGCTCCTCCGTTTTCTTCCCCAGCCTGAAGGATTCAGACAGACTGTTCGTAAGCATTCAGACCCATTGTCCAAAAGTTCAGCTGAACAAATACGACTTTTCGGCCCCAAACATGCCCGGCATATCATTTGTGGTCCAGATCCTTGTACACCCCCAACGGGAAATACGCTGTCAGTTCCTCACTGATACGAGCGTTGGCCTGCAGAGGGCTCATATGCCAGTTGGTAGGACAGGCGGACAAAAACTCAATAAACCCAAGACCTTTGCCTTCCAATTGAGCTTCAAAGGCCTTTTGTAAGGCTTTTTTGGCCTTTTTTAAATGTGTTATCTTGTCTACCGCCACCCGCGCAGAATACGCGGTACCTTCCAGGGAGGCCAGCATCTCGGCCATCTTCAAAGGGGCCCCATCCCGTTCCTGGCATCGCCCCCCGCTGCAGGTTGTCGTCTTCTGCCCCACCATGGTCGTGGGAGCCATTTGTCCACCGGTCATCCCGTAGACTGTGTTGTTCACAAAGACCACACTCACCTTTTCTCCCCTGTTGGCGGCGTAAACAATCTCCGAGAGTCCAATGGCCGCCAAGTCTCCGTCTCCCTGATAGGTGAAGACGAAATTCTGCGGGCTGGCCCGTTTGACCCCGGTGGCCACAGCCGCCGCCCGCCCATGCGGGGCCTCCACGGCATCCAGGCGCAGGTAGTTGTAAATAAAGACCGAACAGCCCACCGATCCCACGCAAATGGTCTCATCCACCAGTCCCAAATCCGTCAGACACTCCCCTACCAATCTGTGGATTATGCCGTGATGACACCCGGGGCAAAAGTGCATGGGGGTGTCCACCACGACTTCAGGCACGGAAAAGACAGCCTTTTCATGATCATACATGCTTTACTTCCTCCCTCTGCTGGGCATCTTCCAGCAGACGCCGGATGGGGGATTCAAAATCTTCCGGTTTTGGCAATACCCCGGGGAATACGGACACCAGCTCGGAATCCGCATGACGGCGAACCGCCAGGCGCACGTCGTCGACCATCTGGCCTGTATTATGCTCTATGGTCACGAATCGTTTACCGGCTGCAGCCAGATCGGCCAGAACTTGATCCGGAAAAGGATACAGGGTCACAGGCCTGAACAGGCCGACCCGAAGGTCTTCCGCCCGCAGGCTGCGTACCGTGTTCTTGGCGATGCGGGCAATGGATCCATAAGCCACTACCACCACCTCCGCATCCTGGGTCAGAACTTCTTCCCCCCGCATTTCTGCCCGCATTTGCCGATACTTGGAGGTCAAGTGCTCATGGTGTCCGGCCAGGGCCCCCTCGGAGAGATACAAAGATTTCAAGAGACGCGGGGGCCGGCCTTTGGCTCCGCTTAAGGCCCAATCCTGGCCCTCCCCGGCCGGTCTTCCTCTGGTCTTCCAGGCCTGAATAGGTTCCTTCATTTGCCCTAAAATGGCGTCCCCCAGGATAAGGACCGGATTCCGGTAGGCAAAGGCCAGGGCAAAGGCCTCGATGGTCAGGTCATATGCCTCCTGGCACGTGGATGGAGCCAAAACCAAGGTCCGGTAGTCACCATGCCCCCCGCCCCGGGTAGCTTGGTAGTAATCGCCTTGAGAAGGATCGATGCTCCCCAATCCCGGTCCGCCCCGGCTGATATTGACGATCACCGCCGGCAGGTCGCTCCCGGCCATATAGGAAATGGCCTCCTGCTTCAGGGAGATTCCCGGACTGGAGGACGAGGTCATGGCCCGTTTCCCGCACGCGGCTGCACCAAGGAGCATATTGGCCGCAGCGATCTCGCTCTCGGCCTGAATAAACTCTCCCCCGGCTTCCACCAAAGCGGTGGACAGATACTCGGGGATATCGCTCTGGGGGGTGATGGGGTAGGCAAAATAGCATTCGCAACCTGCATCCATGGCCCCCATGGCAATGGCTTCGTTTCCTTTGACCAGTACCCGATCAGTCTTCATGTCCATCCCCGTTGTTTTGGCTCCGAAAGACCCGGATGACCATGTCCGGGCATATCTGGGCACAAAAGGCGCACCCTTTACACTGCTCCATACCATCAGCCGGCATATGCACCACTTTGTACCCCAGATCATTCATGCGCTCGGATTGCACCAATACGCCGGTGGGGCACACCGTAGTGCATAACAGACACCCTTTACATCGCTCTTCGCGTATCTCCACTCTGGACATAATATCTCCGGTAAACATTGGGCCTTTCATGGCTTCCATTGACATATTTTCCGGCAAACTTTTGTACAAATCAGTTTCCGTCATTTTTGTCAATACGTGGCCGAACACCGACCATGACAAGTGTGTTTTCAGATAATGAACATGGCATCACCGTAGGAAAAAAACCGGTACCCTGCCTTCACGGCCTGGGCATACGCACCCATGATCCGTTCCCGCCCGGCAAAGGCAGCCACCATCAATACAAGAGAGGAGCGGGGTAAATGGAAGTTGGTAATCATATGGTCAACCACATGGAATCCAGATCCCGGATACATATACAGGTCCGTCCATCCAAAGTAGGCCCGAAGACTGTGAAACCGGGCATACACGCTCTCCAGGGCCCGCACTGCCGTGGTACCGACAGCCACAATGGGTCTGCCCTCTTGCTTGGCCCTTTGGATCTCACCGGCTGCATGGTCGGACATCTCCATAAGTTCGGCATGCATGTGATGCCTGCGGATATCCCGAACCCGGATGGGGGTGAAGGTCCCATAACCGACATACAAAGCCAGATCCACGAATTGATGCCCTCGGGAAGAGAGCCTCTGGATCTGTTGGGGGGTAAAGTGCAAACCGGCTGTGGGTGCGGCCACGGATCCCAGTTTGTGATCATTGGCGTACACGGTTTGATACCGCAGCGTATCTTCTTCGTCAGGACCGCGCTTGATATAGGGAGGCAAAGGAAGGCTGCCGTACCGAAACAGGAGCCCGCGGAGATCTCCCTGCCACCTCAGGTGCACCTGACTCCGCCCGAAATCATAGACCTCAATGACTTCCAACTCCATTCCCCCGTCCAGATCGATTGTACTGCCGGGCTTTAACCCCTTGCCCGGCTTGAATAATCCCTCCACTATGGCCGAGCTGCTTCCTTTGCCTGAGGCTTGCTCCTCAATAACCGGCAAGGGGGTGAGGAGTAAGAATTCCACCCTGCCCAGGGTTGCCCTCTTGCGCCCCTGCATTCGGGCCGGTATAACTTTGCTCACATTGGTGACCAAAACACTGTTTTGGGGCAAAAGATCCTCTAAGCGGGAAAAACATTCATGCTCTATTTTTCCGCTGGCCCTATTCAGAACCATCAAGCGGGACAAATGACGTTCAGGCGGCGGGTGTTGGGCTATTTGCTCCGGTGGCAGAAAAAAATCATAACTTTCCAGATCAAAATCCAGAGGGAGGTGGTCCATATTTTGACTTGTCATATATGCGTTTTTCATGGTTCAATTTTGGAAAAGGCTCAGCTTGGCCTTTCTTTTTCACTGTGGCCGTTATGCTTGACCACAGGCGGCAACCTCTACCACGTGGGAGATTATCATGATCAAAGGTCTTTTCCCAATCTTGATGGCCAGCCTTTTGGCTCTGGCCCTCGGTTGTTCCTCTTTGTCCCGTTCCCAACCGGAAGCTGGTATGTATGGGCAGGCATCGGCCAATGCCACTCAAGGATCCGAGCCTTCGGCCTACCAGTTCAACGATGTCCCGATTCCAGCGGAGATGAAGCTGCAAAGTGACGAATCTTTTATCATGCAGACTCCCCAGGTCAAGGCCGGTGCCCTCGTGTATACCGGATGGGTGGATCCAAGTTCTTTATCCACCTTTTTTATGCGCAATATGCCCCAGGAGGGCTGGACATCCTTGAGTTACTTTCAGTACGGTCATTACCTCCTCGTCTTTCGCAAAGCGGAAAAAGTCGGCGTGATCCGCATCAATAAAGGCCGATTGACCACCAAATTGGAGATATGGGTCAGTCCGGCCATATCTTCATCCACATCGGATCTCTCGGAAAAGGTCTTGAATCAATGATCCCTGCCCATTTTCACCTCTCATATCCGGCCAAATTCCGACTGCATATGGGAATTTGCGGCAGCATCGCCGCATACAAAGCCCTGGATCTGTGCCGGACCTTTCAGGGCTTGGGCCTCCGGGTCGGAGCCACTCTGACCCCAGCCGGAGCTGAATTTATCACCCCATTGTCCCTGTCCGCTTTGGGCGTTGACCCGGTGTACACCCGTTTTTTCTCCTCTGCGGACAGTGTATACGCCCACCTGGAACCAGGGCAGAACAGCCGGGCTTTTCTGGTCGCACCAGCCAGCGCCAACACCTTGGCCAAAATGGCCAACGGCCTTGCGGACACCCTGCTGTCCTGTCAACTCCTGGCTTCTGCCTGTCCTATCATCATCGCTCCGGCCATGAATCCCAATCTATGGGAAGCAGAAGCCACACAAGAAAATGTTCACCGCCTCAGCCAGCGGGAGAATATCCATATCATACCCCCGGACTGGGGGCATGTAGCCTGCGGTGACCAGGGGACCGGCCGACTGGCCAGCGGCCCGGAACTGGTCTTCAACACCCTGCGCAGCATGACCGGGCCTGATCTGAAAGGTCGCAAGGTCCTGATCAGCCTTGGCCCCACCCGTGAATTTTGGGATCCGGTCCGCTTTTGGTCCAATCCGTCCTCTGGAAAAATGGGGGCAGCCATGGCCCTGACTGCCTGGCTGCGGGGAGCGGAAGTGCATTGCATTTGCGGTCCTACCGCCCCATGGTTGCCCCAAGGCATAGTGTGCACACATGTCTGTTCAGCCTTGGAGATGTACGAGGCCTGCCTGGACCTTTGGCCGCAGGCGGATATCGGATGCCTGGCCGCTGCTGTATGCGATTTCCGGCCAGGGTCCTTTTCCAAAAACAAGTTCAAGAAGGACGGCCACTGTGGAGAGCTGAATATCGCTTTTTCTCCCAATCCGGACATACTTTATACGTTGGGGCAGCACAAAGGCCAAGACCAGTTCTTAATTGGATTTGCGGCTGAATCCGAACCCGATCTGGATCCCTTGGCCCAGGACAAAATGGCCCGCAAGAATCTGGATTGCATTGTGGCCAACCGCATCACCCAATCCGGCTCAGGATTCGATGTCTCGACCAATACAGTCACCGTATTTTTCCCTGACTGGCGAAAGATGAGCCTGCCCAGCATGAGCAAAGCAGATGTGGCCTGGACTATATGGGACTTGATCTGCACGAACTAGCCATCCCCGTGCACCGTTTAGGGCTGTACCAAGCCGGAGTTCGCTATCTCTGGCCCCGGGAAGAACCGAACCGGAACGCGGACCAGGAGGCCGGGGTCCGGGAAACCACATCTTCACCGCAGTCCAGTGAACTCGAATATCCGCCGCCGTGGTCCGAACTCTGGGTCAGACTCCAGCCTCCGTATACCATGGTCTGGACCTACTGGCAGCTTTCCGAAGATCTCGGCCCCCATTCCGATGCCGGGCGCCAGCAAATGTTCCGGACCATCCTCGCCAAATTGGGATGGCCCCGGGGGAGTGTGGCCTTTTGGCCTCTTTCCGCCTTTGACCACAACGGGCACGACCTGCGCCTGGATCTTTTTTGGTCCGGGGTCCAGTTCCTGCAGGCACAATTGGTAGTCGTCTTCGGCCAACCGGCCTTTCAAACCTTGTTTCCGGATCAGGCACCCTGCTTTGGGTTTACAACCACCCGGGATGGATTGCAGATTGTCCATGTACCTGGGCCGGAAGAGATGCTCCCGGACAATCGAGAGATGAAAAACCTGACCTGGAATATGTTGTGTCCTTTGGCCCCAGGCCGTTGATAAAATACCTTTTCCTTCCCCAACATAAGGAGGAAGAATGCATATCCTGGTTACCGGTGCCGCCGGGTTTATCGGGTTTCACCTGGCTCGGCGCTTGATCGCCGATGGGCATAGCGTAGTCGGTCTGGACAACCTGAACGACTACTACGCAGTGCAACTTAAATATGATCGTTTGGATCAGCTCAAGGGCTCTGCCGAGTTCACTTTCGTGCATTGCGCCTTGGAAGATCGAACCCAATTGCAGAAAATCTTCGCCCAGAATAATTTTCATGCTGTGGTCAACTTAGCGGCCCAAGCCGGAGTACGCTACAGCCTGACCAACCCGGAGGCCTATATCAATACCAACCTGGTTGGGTTTGGACATATCCTGGAATGCTGTCGTCACTTCGAGGTCGACCATTTGGTCTTTGCCTCTTCCAGTTCCGTCTATGGCCTGAATACCTCCATGCCCTTTAGTGTCCACGACAATGTGGACCACCCCATCAGTCTTTACGCAGCCAGCAAAAAGGGCAACGAACTGATGGCCCACACCTATAGCTATCTCTACGGCCTGCCCTGTACCGGATTGCGTTTTTTTACCGTGTACGGCCCTTGGGGCCGTCCGGATATGGCTCTTTTTTTGTTCACCGAAGCCATACTCAATGACCGCCCCATCCAAGTCTTCAATCACGGGCAGATGGAAAGGGACTTCACATATATCGACGACATTGTAGAGGGGGTGGTCCGGGTCATACACCGAGCCCCTCGTTCCAACCCGGATTGGGACAGCAACAACCCCGACCCATCTTCCAGCCCCGCCCCATACAGATTGTACAACATCGGCAACAACAACAGCGTCCAGCTCATGCACTTCATCCAGGCTTTGGAGGACTGCCTGGGACGAAAGGCCCGCAAGGAGTACCTCCCCTTACAGCCAGGAGATGTGCCCCGGACCTACGCCGATGTCCATGATCTGATTCAGGATGTTGGCTTTCAGCCCAACACCCCCATCGAGATAGGTATACAGGAGTTTGTGCGTTGGTATCGGCAGTACTATGACCACTCCTAATGTGCGCCACAATTGTTGCGGAGGAAACAAGGATGCGCTTTCGACAAATCAAGACCGACTTGGAGCAGGTTTTCACCAAAATCAAAAACACATCTGCAGAAGGTGATCTCCCAGAAGAGGTCGATGTTAAGCAACTCGTTCGCCTCTGCAGCAAAATGCAGACCTATGCCCCGGAAGAATGGGCCCTGGAAGCGGACGACTTTTTGCATCTGGCTCAGGAGCTTTTACAAAGCGTCCGCCAGAATGATGTCCAGGAGACCATCCCCTTGATTGATTTCCTGGAAGAGGCTATGACCTATTGCCATCGGACCTTTAAGCCAGATGAAGGCTGAAAGGGGGCCCAAACGCAAGACCACAACAGACACGACTTCGTCCACAAAGGGCCATGGATAGCCCCAAGCCAATGGACCATGGCCCGGAGGGGATGTGTTGGAGGTATTCATGCATCCGATCATTGCCATCGCCAACCAAAAAGGCGGGGTGGGCAAGACGACCACGGCCATCAATCTGGCTGCTTCCCTGGCCGCTATGGAAAAAAAGGTCCTTTTGGTGGATTGCGATCCGCAGGCCAATGCCACCAGCGGTCTGAACATTCAGCCCAGCCAAGAGCAGGGTTCCATTTACCAAGCCTTGTTCCACCCGGAAAAGACCCGGGGCATGATCTCCACCACCAGCTTGCCGTACTTGTCTGTCCTCCCCTCCATCCAGGACCTGGTGGCAGCGGAGCTGGAGTTGGTGGATAAAATCGGCCGAGAATACTACCTCAAGCACAGTCTGAGCCAGGTGGCTTCAGAATATGAATACGTCTTGTTGGACTGCCCCCCCTCTCTGGGTCTGATCACCATAAATGCCCTCTGTTCGGCCACCCACCTGCTCATTCCCCTGCAATGCGAATACTATGCATTGGAGGGGATTGCCTGCCTCATGCGAACCTATGAACTGGTCAAAAATCGACTCAATACCGACATTTGCCTCCTGGGCGTGGTCCTGACCATGTTCGACCGTCGCAACAAGCTCTCCCATCAGGTAGAAAAGGAAGTGAGAACCTATTTCGGGGACAAAGTCTTCACCAGCATCATACCTCGAAATGTCCGCCTGTCTGAAGCCCCCAGCCATGGACTGCCCGCCTTGTGCTACGATTGCAAATCCTCGGGCTCAAAGGCTTATCTCAAACTGGGAGAGGAACTTTTGGGGGTCCAGGCGGCCGTGGCTGCTTAGGGTTTGTCATAAAATAAATGTTACATAATGCTTGCATAATCTGGGAATTTGTTCCATGCTTTTTTCATGGAAGCGGAAAGAATT
>CAZUER010000024.1:22208-38343 GCA_964619345.1 uncultured Desulfohalobiaceae bacterium | reverse complement strand
TTCGGGAAGGCGGACGGACCGTGGGCGCTGGGGTCGTATCCGAGATCGTGGAGTAGGAGATACAAACATGGTGACGATGAATAGCGATCGGATCAGAATTAAGCTCAAGGCCTACGATAACCGCATTCTGGACAAGGCCGTTTCCGAAATAGTGGATTCAGCTCACAATACCGGCGCAAGTATCGCGGGACCAATTCCCCTGCCCACCCGGATTCATAAGGTGACAGTGAATCGATCTGTTCATGTGAACAAGAAATCCAGAGAACAGTTTGAGATGCGCATCCATAAACGATTGCTCGATTTATTGGAGCCAACGCAACAAACTGTCGATGCTTTGGGCAAACTCAGTTTGCCGGCTGGTGTGGATGTGGAGATCAAGCTTTAAGATGAGGGCACTATGAACGGGTTAGGACTCATAGGACGCAAACTGGGTATGACCAGTATATTTACTGAGGACGGGAAGTATGTCCCGGTGACGATAATTGAAGCCGGTCCCTGCCCGGTCATGCAGGTCAAGGCTGATGAACATGACGGCTATGATGCCCTGCAACTGGGATTTGAAAATGTAAAACCAGGCAAGCTGACTAAAGCCGAGCGTGGGCATCAGGAAAAGTCAGGCGCTGGAACATTCCGGTTCCTTCAAGAATTCAGGCCATCAGACGATCAGTCTTACGAACTGGGGCAGATGTTTGATGTTGAACTCTTTGAGATCGGAGAACGGGTCAAAATCAGCGGTCGATCCAAAGGACGGGGTTTTTCTGGGGTAATGCGCAGATGGAATTTTCGTGGACAGCCGGCATCCCATGGGCACCATAAAGTCCACAGAAGTCCAGGAGCCATAGGTCAGTGTGCCGACCCGGCTCGGGTGTTTAAAGGCAAGAAAATGCCCGGACAGATGGGTGATAAACAAGTGACTGTTTCCAATGCTGAGGTTATGGATGTGCGGAAGGAAGACAACGTCCTGCTCATCAAGGGCCAAATCCCGGGTCATAAGAATTCCGTGGTCATGATCCGCAAGCAGCGCTAAGGGGCTTACCATGCCAGTTGTACAAATGATGGATAAACAAAATAATCCGGTGGGAGAGGTGTCCTTGCCGGATGAAATATTTGATGTTCCGGTCCGTCCGGAAATTTTGCATCAAGTGATCAAGGCACAGTTAGCTGCCAAACGAGCCGGGACAGTGGGCGTCAAAACCAGATCTCAAAGCCGCGGAGGCGGTCGCAAGCCATGGCGTCAAAAAGGAACAGGCCGGGCCCGGGCGGGCAGCGTACGCTCACCGATATGGACAGGCGGGGCTGTAACGCATGGACCGCAAATGCGGGATTATACCATGAAGGTGAATAAAAAGGTCAAGCGGTTGGCTATGCGGATGGCTTTGACCTCCAAACTGGCCGATCAGTCTTTGGTGGTTGTGGATGATTTAACTATGCCCAGCCATAAAACAAAAGACTTTGTTTCCCTTCAGAAGGCTCTTCATTTGGAAAAGGGGTTGATTGTTGTTCCAAAAAAAGATAACAATCTCACTCTTGGCGCGCGGAATGTACCCGGGGTCAAAGTTATCGAAGGGAGTCAGCTGGGGGTATACGATATACTGATGTATTCCACTTTGGTCCTTACTCCCCAAGTTGTTGAGCATCTTCAAGAAAGGTTGCAGTAGCCATGGATTACACTGAAATACTTATTCAACCTATAGTGACTGAAAAATCAACAGAACTTAAGGATGCCCACAACCAAGTTGTCTTTTTGGTTCACAACGCGGCCAATAAGATTGCAGTCAAGCAGGCAGTGGAAAAGGCCTTTAATGTCCAAGTTGTTGGGGTAAATATTGCCAAGCGGAAGCCAAAATTGCGCAAACGTTTTGGCAGAACTATGGGAAGCAAGCCGGGATATAGAAAGGCCTTCATCCGCTTGGCTCCCGGCCACAAAATTGAATACTTTGAAGGTGTCTAACTATGGCCGTACGGAACTTGAAACCTACTTCTCCAGGGCGCAGAGCTCAGACCATGTCCAATTTTCAGGATCTGAGTAAGGTTGAGCCGGAGGCGGCATTAACACAGGGTTTGCCCAGGAAAAGCGGTCGAAACAATTATGGAAGGATGACCTCCAGGCGGAAGGGCGGAGGCCACAAGCGCAGATACAGAATCATTGATTTCAAAAGGAATAAGAGGGATATCCCAGCCAAAGTGGCCACTATTGAATATGATCCCAATCGTAGCGCCAGAATCGCTCTTGTGCACTATAATGACGGAGAAAAGCGCTATATTTTAGCCCCCAAGGGCCTGAAAGTAGGCGATCATATAATGGCCGGAGACAGGGCGGATATCACTGCAGGGAATGCTTTGCCGTGTGCGAAGATTCCGCAGGGAACCGTGATTCACAATCTGGAACTTTATCCCGGTCGCGGCGGACAGATGTGCCGTTCAGCCGGAGCATACGCCCAATTGATGGACAAGGAAGGCAAGTACGCCTTAGTTAAGTTGCCGTCCGGGGAAATCAGACAGGTGCTGGCCTCCTGTTATGCAACGGTAGGTCAAGTTGGAAATGTTGAGCATGAAAGCATAAATATAGGCAAAGCCGGGCGCAATCGGTACCTGAACAGGCGACCGCAGGTACGTGGGGTGGCTATGAATCCGGTGGATCATCCCCTGGGCGGTGGTGAAGGCCGCAGCTCAGGCGGCCGTCATCCTGTCACCCCGTGGGGTGTTCCGACCAAGGGGTATAAAACACGGAACAAAAAGAAGCCGTCTTCTAAATTTATTGTTCGCAAGCGACAGAGAAAATAGGAGAGACTCATGCCGCGGTCATTAAAAAAAGGCCCTTTCGTCGACGATCATGTTCTGAAAAAAGTGCATACTGCCCAGGCAAATAAAGACAGAAGCGTGATAAAGACCTGGTCAAGGCGGTCGACTGTTATACCTGAAATGGTCGGTCTGACATTTGCAGTGCATAATGGTCGGAAGTTCATACCGGTTTTTATTACTGAGAACATGGTGGGCCACAAGCTTGGTGAGTTTGCCCTGACCAGAACGTTTCATGGGCATGCCGGTGATCGCAAGAGTCAAGGCAAGGGCCGCAAAAAGTAGCCTGTAGAGGAAATGTCATGGAAGTGAAAGCTCGAGCTCGATTCATACGCGTATCGCCGCGAAAGACCCGCTTAGTAGCGGACAACATCCGCAATCAGCAAGTTGAAACAGCTTTGAATATTCTCAAATTTACAGGGAAAAAGCCCGCCAAGGCTCTATACAAAGTTCTGTATTCTGCGGTTTCCAATGCTGAGCACACCTCGTCTTTGGATGTGGATTCCTTGTATGTCAAGCAAGTGTATGTGGATGAAGGTCCTACATGGAAACGGATCAAGCCCAGGGCTATGGGACGGGCGACAAGGATTCGCAAACGAACCAGCCATATCACAGTGATTGTCGACGAACTTTAGGAGGAAATGTTTTGGGTCAAAAAGTCCATCCCTATGGTTTTCGGTTAGGGTACAACAAGAATTGGCAATCGAGGTGGTTCAGCGGAAAGGCGTATCCGGAATATGTTTTCGAAGATGATAAGATCCGCAAGTACGTCAAAAAAAAGCTCTACCACGCAGGAATAGCTAAAATTGAGATTGAAAGGGCAGCGGATCGGGTGCGGATAATCGTATTCACCGCCCGGCCGGGAATCGTGATCGGGCGTAAGGGGGCGGAAATTGAAAAGTTGAAGGCCGACCTAAAGCATAGATTTGGACGTGACTTTGTCATAGAAGTCAATGAAGTCCGAAGGCCGGAAACAGAAGCCCAACTGGTAGCTGAAAATGTGGCCATGCAGCTAGAGCGCAGAGTTGCCTTTCGGCGGGCCATGAAAAGGACCATCAGCCTGGCTCGAAAATTCGGATCCGAGGGAGTTAAAATATCTTGCTCAGGTCGCTTAGGAGGAGCGGATATCGCTCGCACGGAATGGTTTCGAGATGGGCGGGTGCCTTTGCATACCCTGAGGGCAGACATTGATTACGGCTATGCAATAGCTCAGACCACATACGGAGTTATTGGAGTCAAGGTGTGGGTCTTTAAGGGTGAAATTCTTGATGAGGTAAGTTCCCATGCTTAGTCCTAAAAAAGTCAGATTTCGCAAGCAACATCGCAACTTTACAAAGGGCTCTGCCGGTCGAGGCACCACGGTGGCTTTTGGAGAAATTGGACTCAAAGCCCTTGAACATGGCCGAATCACTAATAAACAGATTGAGTCCGCCCGGGTGGCTATTATGCGTCATATTCGCCGGGGAGGGAAGGTTTACATACGGATGTTTCCCGACAAGCCTTACACTGAAAAACCGGCTGAAACCCGGCAGGGTAAAGGAAAGGGTTCACCGGCAGGCTGGGTGGCACCGGTGAGGCCAGGCAGGGTACTGTACGAAATCACCGGTGTGAACTTGGAGCAGGCTAGAGAGGCCTTGGTCAGGGCAGCTCACAAATTGCCCATCAAAACAAAAATTGTGTTCAAGGAGACATGAGTCATGCGGGCTAAAGAGATTCGTGAATTGACCGACCGGGAGCTTAAGAAAAAATTGGCTGATTACAAACAGGAAAAGTTTAAGTTGCGCTTTCAGCATGCAACGGGCCAATTGGAAAATACACAGAGAGTGCCCGAGGTTAAGAAAAATATAGCCCGGATCTTGACCATTTTACGGGAAAAAGAGCTGGAGCAGGTCAATGATTAAGTCGAATAACCAAGGCACAAAGCGGATGCTGACCGGATATGTGATCAGTGATAAGGCGGATAAAACCATAGTGGTCCGGTGCGAAACTATAGTGCAACACCCGTTGTACAAAAAGTATATCCGGCGCAAAAAGAAGCTGATGGCGCATGATCCGGATAATTCCTGCCAGACAGGGGATAAGATCCAGATAATTGAAAGCCGCCCTCTGAGCCGTAGGAAGCGATGGCATCTGCATTCAATACTGGAAAAATCTGTCTAGGAGCTGGCCATGATCCAAGTTGAATCCAAACTCGATGTAGCCGATAACTCAGGTGCCAAAAAGCTGCACTGCATAAAGGTCCTGGGTGGAAGTAAGAGGCGATATGCCGGTGTGGGTGATCTGATTGTTGTTTCAGTCAAAGAAGCTATGCCCCACAGCAAAGTGAAAAAGGGCGATGTATATAGAGCTGTAGTGGTTCGTACCAAGAAAGAAATCGGTCGTCCAAATGGATCATATATTTGCTTTGACACCAATTCAGCCGTATTGTTGAACAAAAATCTGGACCCGATCGGGACTCGAATATTCGGACCTGTGGCCCGCGAGTTGAGACAAAGAAATTTTATGAAGATTGTCTCTTTAGCGCCGGAAGTATTGTAGGGGTGACGGATCATGAACAAAAGTAAAATTCGAATCAAAGATAAAGTCATGGTTCTGGTGGGCAAAGATCGAGGCAAGATCGGCACGGTGAAGACCATGAATAAAAAAACGGACAGGGTTGTCGTTGACCAGATCAATATGGTCAAACGACATGTTAAAGGGAATCCTTACACCGGAAAGAGTGGTGGGATACAGGATAAAGAATCTCCAATGCATATATCCAATGTAGCTTTAATATGTGAGTCCTGTACTAAGCCGACTCGAATCGGTTTTAAGAAAACAGAAGACGGACGCAAACTTCGCTATTGCAAGAAGTGTCAAGAGATGTTGGATTAAAATATAATAAAATAAGTAATGTTGCTTGGATGAATGTACACAAGGTGTCTGTGAAGGATTTACTATGAGTCGCTTAGAGCAATTGTACAAAGAAAAGATATCTCCTGAGCTGAAATACGAATTTAATTACACTTCTATGATGCAGATTCCTTGCATTAAAGCCTTATCCTTAAATATGGGATTAGGAGAAGGCAGTCAGGAGAACAAAATTATACAAGATGCTGTTAAGGAGCTGTCCTTGATAGCCGGACAAAAGGCTGTAGTGACCAGAGCCAAAAAATCCATCGCCGCTTTCAAGCTCCGTGAGGGGATGCCTGTAGGGTGTCGGGTGACCCTTAGACACCGCCGGATGTGGGATTTTTACGATAAGCTGGTCAATTTTGCTTTACCCCGCGTACGTGATTTCCGTGGCATTCATGACCGTGGTTTTGATGGACGGGGCAATTTTACCTTGGGCTTGCGGGAACATACTATATTTCCCGAAATTAATATGGATAAAGTGGACCGGGTAAAAGGCATGAATGTCACCGTGGTCACTTCAGCGCAAACAGACAAAGAAGGCAAGATGCTGCTGCAAATGTTAGGCATGCCTTTTATTAAGTAAGGAGGGATTGGGGTTGGCAAGGCAAGCTTTACGAGTCAAGGCTCAAAAAAAAGCCAAATTTAAGGTTAGAGAGTACAACCGGTGCCCGATTTGCGGTCGCCCGAGAGCTTTTTTACGTCGATTTGGAATCTGCAGAATATGCTTTCGGAATATGGCTTTGACAGGTGAACTTCCTGGTGTTCGCAAATCGAGTTGGTAAGGAGTCTACGCATGGCGGTTATTGATCCAATTGCTGATATGTTGACTCGAATTCGCAATGCCCATATGGCATTGCATAAAAGAGTCCAGGTACCAAAGTCCAAGATGAAACTGGCTTTAGCTGAGATTTTGAAGAATCAGGGGTACATCTCGGATTTTCAAGAGCTGGACCGGGAAATCGAGCTCACGCTCAAGTATGTGCATGGACGGCCGGCAGTAAGTGGATTGCGTCGATTGAGCCGTCCCGGGTGCCGGCGATATGTTGGGGTTGAGGAAATCCCGTTGGTCCAGAATGGTCTGGGAATCAATGTAGTATCCACATCCAAGGGGATAATGGACGGGCAAAGAGCCAGAGAATCCCGCGTAGGCGGGGAGCTTCTGTGTGAAATATGGTAAGATGAGGTCTCTTTATGTCACGGATTGGTAAAACTCCTGTTCCCATACCTGACGGTGTCCAGGTATCATTTGCTGGAACCCTTATTGAAGTGTCTGGCCCCAAGGGATCCCTGAAGGTAGGGATGCATCCGGCTGTAGAATACACTCAAGAGGATAAACAGATTATATTAGACCGCAAAGACGACAGCAAGACAGCTAAAGAACAATATGGCCTGCGGCGGACACTGTTGAATAATGCCGTAGTGGGTGTGAGCAAGGGATATGAAAAAGGCCTGGAGTTAGTAGGGGTCGGATATCGGGTCGGAGTAACCGGAAATACAGTAGAGCTCAATGTCGGCTATTCCCATCCACAGAAGTACGAATTACCTGCAGGCATCTCGGCTCGGGTGGAAGGAAACCGTCTTTTCATCTCCGGTATAGACAAAGAATTGGTGGGTGAAGTAGCTGCCCAGATCCGGCGGATCAGACCACCGGAACCATATAAAGGCAAGGGCATTAAATATATGGAAGAACAAATTCGACGCAAAGCCGGCAAATCTGCCAAGAAGTAACGAATGAGGATGTCATGAAACTTAGTCGAAACCAAGCCCGGAAACACAGGAAAAAACGGATCCGAAAAAAGATTTCCGGTACAGGTGAGCGACCGCGGTTGGCAGTTTTTCGATCCAATAAGCATATTTATGCACAGCTTATAGACGATCGGGAGCAAAAGACACTGGCCGCTTCTTCCTCCCTGGCCTTACCGGAAAGCAAAGGTCTCAACAAAAGCGGGGCTTTTTCTGTAGGCAAAGACTTAGCGGAAAGAGCAGCCCTGCTAAACATTCAAACAGTTGTTTTTGACCGGAGCGGGTATTATTTTCATGGCCGGATAAAGGCTGTAGCAGATGGGGCACGTGAGGGCGGACTTAAATTCTGATCGAGGTTACGCATGGAAGGAAACGAGATTAATTATATTGAGAAGGTCGTTCATCTCAACCGCGTAGCCAAAGTGGTTAAGGGTGGACGAAATTTCAAGTTCAGTGCCCTTGTAGTGGTTGGTGACGGGAACGGGCGGGTTGGTTGCGGTCATGGAAAGGCCAATCAAGTTCCAGACGCCATCCAAAAGGCTACAGAACGGGCCAAGAAGGAAATGATTCGGGTTCCAATCATTGAAGGTACCATTCCTTACGCAACCAACGGACGCTATGGGGCCGGCCATGTCATGCTCAAGCCGGGGGCCAAGGGCTCTGGGATTATCGCAGGTGGGCCAGTGCGTGCCGTCATGGAGGCCTGTGGGATACAGGACGTCATTACCAAGGCCTTGGGGACCAACAACCCCATCAACGTGCTGAAAGCTACCATGCAAGGCCTCACTTCTCTGCGCACCGAACAGGACGTGAATATGTTGCGAGGAACCCAGGTAAAGCTGGCGAGGGTAGGATCATGAAGGTCAAACTCATTCGAAGTACAATCGGTTGCACCCCAAACCAGCGGAAGAACCTGCAGGCCTTGGGCTTGAAAAAATTGAATCAAGTAAAGGAAGTGCAGGACAGTGCCGTTATTCAGGGAATGGTCTCCAAAGTAAAGCACTTGGTTGAGGTTATTTAAAATATGAAGCTGCACGATTTATATCCTTTTGAAAGTGAACAAAAGGACAGGAAACGTAGGGGCCGCGGACCATCGAGCGGATTGGGATGCACGGCCGGAAAGGGCCATAAAGGTCAGAGGGCTCGGGCCGGCTCAGGGCCAGCCCCCGGCTTTGAAGGGGGCCAGATGCCACTGGTCCGCCGACTGCCTAAAAGAGGGTTTCAAAATTTGTTTCGGGTTGAGTATACGGTACTGAATCTGGAGCGCATCCTGCAAATGTTTCCAGATGCCGAAGAAATTACCATCCAAGATTTAGCCGGCATGGCCTCAACCAAGAGACCGATAAAAATTCTTGGCCGGGGAGAGGTGGATCGAAAGGTTACCATCACTGCCCATGCATTCAGCAAGCAGGCAGTGGCCAAGATCGAGAGAGCCGGTGGCCGCGCAGTGGCTTTGGAGGGTTAGCGCGTGATACCCAAGATGGACAATCTGGCAGGATCCAAGGAACTGAGAAACAAAATCCTGTTTACCTTCGGTATGCTCATAGTCTATCGACTGGGCATCCATGTCCCTGTTCCGGGAATCAATGGACAAGCTATAGCTGACTTCTTTGCCAATGCCCAAAATACGTTGTTTGGACTCTTCGACATGTTCAGCGGTGGCGGACTGAGTAGACTTTCAGTATTTGCCTTGGGCATAATGCCGTATATTTCAGCTTCTATTATCTTGCAGCTGTTGACAGTGGTCAGTCCTGAACTTTCCCGCTTGAAAAAGGAAGAAGGTGAGGCAGGGCAGAAAAAGATCACTCAGTATACACGGTACTTGACTGTTCTTATCACCCTTGTCCAGGGAACGGGAATATCCATTGGTCTGCAGCAAATGACCAGTCCTTCTGGAGAGCTTGTTGTTCCCGATCCAGGGGTCATGTTTGTTTTTATTACCGTGGTGACCTTATCGTCCGGTACCATCTTCATAATGTGGCTGGGAGAGCAGATAACAGCCAGAGGCATAGGAAATGGCATTTCATTGATCATATTCTCTGGAATTGTGGCCGCAATTCCCGGAGCGTTAATGAAGTCATTCCGGCTTATGAGTTCCGGAGAATTAGCCATTTTCGTAGCTCTGATTATCGTGCTGGTTATGGCCGGGGTACTCATATTTACCTGCTTTATGGAGACGTCCCAGCGGCGGATACCAATCCATTACGCAAAGCGGCAAATGGGTCGAAAGATGTACGGAGGGCAAAATACTCATCTGCCGTTGCGAGTGAATACGGCCGGAGTCATACCGCCAATTTTTGCCTCTTCAATCCTCATGTTTCCGGCAACCATTGCCAATTTTTCACAGGTTGAATGGCTGCAATCCTTATCTACTTTTTTTCAGCCTGGCTCTATTGCCTATGGGCTGGTCTTTGTAGGACTGATCATCTTTTTTTGCTTTTTTTATACGGCCATCATATTCGACCCCAAAGATATAGCGGAGAACTTAAAGAAGCAGGGCGGATTTATTCCCGGAATACGGCCTGGTCAACACACGAAAGAATACATAGATAAGGTTTTAACGAGGATAACCTTATGGGGTTCCTTGTATGTGTCAGCCATTTGTGTATTACCCATGCTGTTGATTGATAAGTTAAATGTTCCTTTTTATTTTGGGGGAACGGCATTGCTCATCGTCGTTGGGGTGGCCATAGACACCATGTCTCAGGTTCAATCATACTTGATCACCCATCAATATGAAGGGTTGATGCAAAAAAGCAAGCTGAAGGGGCGGTTTTAGGGCCTCCGAGGAGCATTGACATGAAAGTCAGACCATCAGTCAAAAAAATGTGTCCCAAGTGTAAAGTGATTCGACGTAGGGGTGCACTACGAGTTATTTGCGAAAATCCTCGTCATAAACAAAGACAAGGTTAAGAGGAAGGGGGAGAAAGTGGCTCGAATCGCAAGTGTAGATTTGCCCAGAAAAAAGCGGCTGGACATTGCCCTGACCTATATTTACGGGCTAGGTCATTCATCCGCTCTAAAGATTTTGGACGCAACAGGGGTCGATTGGACTAAAACAACCGATGATTTGTCCGCTGAGGAAGTAAACGAAATCCGCAAGGAAGTTGAAACCAAGTATAAAGTAGAAGGCGATCTCCGACGGGAGACCAACGCCAATATAAAACGGCTCATGGAGATTGGGTGCTACCGGGGGGAACGGCATAAGCGCCATCTTCCAGTCAGGGGGCAACGGACCAGCACGAACTCCAGGACGCGAAAAGGTCCACGGCGGAGTATGATCGGGAAAAAGAAAAAGTAATCTTCTGTTGGGTCACAAAGCAGAGCGGAGAAGGACATGGCCAAAGCAAAGCGACGGACGACGAAAAAGAAAGAAAAAAAGAATATACCAACCGGACTGGCGCATATCCGGGCATCATTTAACAATACAACCATCACATTTACGGATATGAAGGGAAATGTGGTCAGCTGGGCTACATCCGGAATGTCCGGGTTTAAAGGGTCCAAAAAGAGCACACCATATGCAGCTCAGATGGCAGCTCAGAATGCAGCTCGTAAAGCCCAGGACAACGGGATGCGAACAGTGGGCATTTTCGTCAAGGGACCAGGCTCAGGGCGGGAATCCGCAATGCGAGCCATCAATAACGCCGGATTCAGGGTGTCATTTATCCGGGATATCACACCAATACCACACAATGGATGCCGTCCACCCAAACGGCGGCGTGTATAAGAGCCGGTGAGGAGGGATAGCCTTGGCCAGATATACAGAAGCGAAATGCAGGATATGCCGCAGGGAAGGGACCAAAGTTTTTCTTAAGGGAGACAGATGCTATACGGATAAATGCCCCTTTGAGCGCAGGCCATACCCACCCGGGCAACACGGTCGGCGGCGGAAGAAGTCGACAGATTATGAGATTCAATTGCGCGAGAAACAGAAAGTCAGACGCATGTATGGTTTACTGGAAGGGCAGTTTCATGCCTATTTCCAAGAAGCGGAGCGGAAAAAGGGTATCACCGGGCAAAATTTGCTGGGTATGCTGGAAATGAGACTGGACAATGTCGTGTACCGAGCTGGCTTTGCCAATTCTCGAAATCAGGCCAGGCAACTGGTCAGGCATGGACATTTTCAGCTCAATGGGCATAAGGTTGACATTCCTTCCCATCAATTGCAGGTGGGAGATGTGATCCAAGTCAAAGAACGCAGCAAGAAGGTGCCTGTCATTCAGGAAGCCTTCGAAGTTGTCGATCGCAGGGGTATACCGGAGTGGTTGGAGAACAACCCAGAGCAGTATAGTGCCACTGTGAAGACTGAGCCCCAACGTGACCACATCACTTTTCCGGTCAACGAACATCTGATCGTTGAATTGTACTCCAAGTAAGAGCATTGTGGCAGGGATGGCCGTAATTGGCTGTCCACCATTGGGGACACGCCAGAACCGCAAAAGATGATGAGAAAACCAAAGCTTTTATGGACAAGCCGGAATCAGGCATCTGATTTCGGCTTGCTGTTTTCACCTGTTGAGTCACGAAGCGGGAACGCTCTATGATAATAAAAGACAACGGAAGAACGATCAATTGCCGCAACTGGACGGAGTTAGTTAAGCCGAAGAAGGTTGATCAAGATCCTGAATCAAACACGACATATGGGAAGTTTACATGTGAGCCTCTGGAGAGGGGGTTTGGGACCACATTGGGCAACGCTCTCCGGCGGATACTTCTGTCTTCGTTGCAGGGCGCGGCGATAGTTGCTGTTAAAATTGATGAAGTACAACACGAGTTTACCAGTATTCCCGGAGTGAAGGAAGATGTCACCGACATAGTTCTGAATCTGAAGCAAGTTCGGATGGCCATGGATACAGACGAACCCCAAAAGCTTGTCCTTGATGTGCATAAAGAAGGACTGGTTACTGCTGGTGAAATACCACAAAATCAACATGTAACGGTTTTAAATCCCGATCAGCCCATAGCCACATTATCCGAGCCAAGGACCCTGCGCATGGAGCTTGACGTGCACATGGGCAAAGCCTATTTGCCGGCCGAGCAGCAAGACAAGTTCAGTGATCAGATCGGGATCATTGTTTTAGATGCCAGTTTTTCGCCAGTGCAGAAGGTGGCCTATCGAGTGGAACAGGCCAGAGTGGGCCAAATGACGAATTACGACAAGTTGGTCATGGAAGTGTGGACCGACGGGTCGATTACCCCGGAAGACAGTTTGGCCTATAGCGCTAAAATCTTAAAGGATCAGCTCACGGTCTTTGTCAATTTTGATGAGGACTCGACAAAGAAACGGGAACCTCAACATTCATCAGATGAGATTGACGAGATTCTGTTTCGGAGCATAGACGATCTGGAGCTGCCAGTACGGGCCAGTAACTGCCTCAAGAAAGCCAACATCTATACCGTCGGAGAGTTGGTTCAAAAAACTGAGAATGAGTTGCTCAAGGCCAAAAACTTCGGGCGTAAATCCTTGGACGACATCATAAAGGTCCTCAACGATATGGGATTGGATTTGGGGATGAGGGTCGATAACTTTGACCACAAGTATCAACAATGGCTGAACAGGAAAGACGACCATGAGACATAGAAAAGCAGGACGAAAGCTGGGAAGGACATGGGAGCACCGCAAGGCCATGGTTAAAAATATGGCCCGGTCTTTGGTGGAACATGAACGTATCCAGACCACTGAAGCAAAGGCCAAGGAGCTGCGCAAGGTTGCTGACAAATTGGTCAGCATGGGCTTGGAGGATACAGTCCATGCCCGGCGAAAAGCATACAGAGTTTTGGGAAACAGGACATTGGTCCATAAGTTGTTTTCGGATATTGCCCCCAGGTTTTCCGAGACTCCAGGCGGATATACACGGGTTATTAAGAATGCAGAACCGCGCCGAGGAGATGCTGCATCCCTGGCCATCATAGAATTCAGTAAGCAAGCCTGATCAGGAATGAAATGGCCAAGTAAGGAACAGCCCACAACTTGACGGCAGGTGCGGGCTGTTTTTTTTCGGACCTGTCCATTTCAAAACATGATCTTTTGCATTATAAAAATGGATATACGCAGGCTGGAAACATTTTGCACTGTCTTTGAACAAAGGAGTTTTTCCAAGGCAGGTGGGCTGCTCTACTTGGCTCAACCGACCATCAGTTCCCATATATCCAGCCTGGAGAAGGAACTGGGGACCATACTATTTGATCGTATTTCCAGGCAGGTTTTGCCAACGCAAGCGGCGGAAATGCTCTATGCACATGCTCGAACCATCATTGAGGTCAGAAATAAAGCAACTGCCGAGTTGGCCTTGCTCAGAGGTGTTGTTACCGGTTGTCTTCGATTGGGGGGAAGTACCATCCCTGCCCATTACATATTGCCGCAGTATATGGGCGCATTTCAGGTCAGATATCCGGATGTCCAATTGAGCTTGGAAGTTGGAGATTCGCGAAGTATAGAGGATATGGTTCTGGCCGGGTATATTGATCTGGGAATTATTGGGGGCAAGGAGGACATTGGTCAGCTCAAATATTTTGAGGTGGCCCAGGATGAACTGCAGATTGTTTGCGGCGGGCAGGACACTCGGCTGGGCCTGCCTGGAAGGCCAGGTATTGCAGACATGGAAAGATGGCCTTGGCTCATCAGGGAGCCTGGATCTGGGACTCGAAAGACAATGTACACCTTTTTGCAGGATTTAGGCATCCAGGTAAATACACTGCGCATCAAGGCCACCCTCAGCAGTACCCAGGCAGTTCTGGCCTGCATCCGGTCCGGCTTAGGGGTGAGTATGGTTTCATCATTGGCCGCAGCTGGGCCTTTACAGCGAGAGGAAGTGCGGCAAGTGCAATCTGTACGGCCCAATCCTTGTCGAACATTTTATGCCGTCGTCCATGCCCAGAGGGCCACGTTTCCGGCTACCGAAGCCTTTTTATCCCAACTGGGCATCCAGGGGATACTTAGCTGCCCTCTCTGAGCGTCTTTTGGGGTAACTGGACTGAGAAGGTGATATCGAACACGGAGAACGCAGATGGCCGGAATTCGTTTAGTGGATAAAGTCAGGGCGTCAGGTTGAGCTGCCAAGCTCGCTCCAGGGGACCTGGAGTCTGTTTTAGCTCAGTTTACCTGGGCGGATGATGAGCGTCTGCTCGTCTCCGGACAAGGAAACGAGGATGCGGTGGTTCTGAAATTCCCAGCTGGTCTGGCCATGGTTCAGTCGGTGGACTTTTTAACACCCATGGTCAATGACCCGTATGCCTTTGGTTGTATTGCCGCAGCCAATTCCTTGTCCGATATCTATGCCATGGGAGGGGTGCCTTTTTCGGCCATGAACATAGTCTGCTTTCCTAAGGATTGTTTGCCTTTAGAAGTTTTGCAGCGCATTTTACGCGGAGGGCGGGACACGGTTCAGGCTGCTGGGGCGGTTATGGCCGGTGGGCACACCGTGGATGATCCGGAGCTGAAGTTTGGACTGGCTGTAACCGGGGAAGTGGATGCCTCCCAAGTGGCCAAAAACAGTGGGGCTAAGCCTGGTGATTTCCTGATCCTGACCAAACCCTTGGGCATCGGGATTTTGGCCACGGCCATCAAGGCCGAATGGCCCAATACCCAAGACCTCGAAGGGATGATCCTGGCCTGGGCCGGCAAACTGAATGCCGGGGGAGGGCAAGTGATCCAGGAATATCAGCTCCGGGGAGCAACTGATGTGACTGGCTTCGGACTGGGCGGGCATGTTCTGGAAATGGCTCAGGCAGGCGGGGTGCATATGCAGATATGGACTCAGGCCGTTCCGGTTATGGATCAAGTTTTGGAGCTGGCCTCCATGGGCCTGGTTCCAGCCGGGGCCTATGCCAATAAAACCCATTGCCAAAAAAGCCTGCGGGTTAACGATGGGGTGGATCCCCTCCTCGTAGATGTCATTTTCGATCCCCAAACTTCAGGTGGATTGATCCTCTCCGTCCCCGAAGGAAAAGTTGATGAGGTCCAGGCAGCTCTTCGAATGTCCGGCGACCTGGCTGAAGTTATCGGTCAGGTCTTGCCGGCTGCTGATGCTGGGGCTGGTTTGAGTTTGAAATAGCTTTCCTGACCACATCCTGGAGTTTTTTCTTTACCTCCCGCAGGGAGCGATTTGTGGTGTCAATGATATGGGCCTCAGGGGCTGGCCGCAGGGGCGCGATACACCGATTGCGGTCCTGTTCGTCCCGTTGCCTCAGATCATGAGTCAGTGCCTCCAGGTCCGGATCATGGCCCATATTCCGAAGTTGCTCCCATCGTCGTCTGGCCCTCTCCTCAGGGCTGGCGTCCAAAAAGATCTTGCATGCGGCCCAGGGAAAAACCACGCTGCCCATATCCCTTCCTTCCGCCACCAGGGATGTATTCTGTCCAATGGTTTGCTGAGCAGATTTGAGAAATGCCCGCACTTCCATTCTCTGTCCCAGATACGATGCCCATAGGCCGATATGTTCATTTCGAATGCATTGGCCCAAAGGCTGATTGTTCACTTGCAAGGTCGTAGCCGCCCCTTGTCCGGACAGAGCAAAATGCACGTTTAAGAGAGCGGCTTTTAATTGGCTTTCAGACCATGACCAGGATCCTTCTCCAAGGTGTAAAGCCAAGGCCCGAAACATGGCCCCTGTATCCAGATAGGCCAAATTGAAATGCTGGGCCAAAAAGCGGGCCAGGGTAGATTTACCCACCCCGGCCGGGCCGTCTATGGTA
>CAZUER010000024.1:0-22198 GCA_964619345.1 uncultured Desulfohalobiaceae bacterium | reverse complement strand
GGACATATCAGCAATAAGCCTCTTGGATTTTTTGGCACGATTGGACAAGCCCGCGGTTTTCGGCTTCGGTCCCAATGGAGATGCGCACAAAGTCCGGAAGGCCATAACTGTTTAAGCCCCGAATGATAAATCCTTTTTTTAGGAGTTTATTGACCAAGTGTTCGGCCGGGCATGAGGGCCGGACCAGTAAGAAGTTGGCCTGACTGGGATATACCCTCCAGCCCAGTCCGGAGAGACCCTGAGAAAGGTAAAGCCTGCCTTGGTGGACCGCTTTCCGGCTGGCCTGGACGAAATGGCTGTCCTGCAGGGCAGCCAGGCCAGCGGCTTCAGCCAGAAGATTGACGCTAAAGGGCAGCTTGACCCGATGCATAAGATCGGTCAGCCATGGAGGCATGATTCCATATCCCAGTCGGAGGCCGGCCAAACCATACAGCTTGGAAAAGGTGCGCAGCAAGACGATATTATCCAGACTGGGCAGTTCACTTAAGGGGGAATACAAGTCGGGCTGGTCGGCAAATTCTATATACGCTTCATCAATGATCAGCATGGTATGACTGGGGAGTTGTCGGGACAAATCGATCAACTCCTTCTTGGTGGCCGTGTAACCGGAAGGATTGTCCGGACTGGTGACAAAAACCATGCTCGTGTCCTGGTCCACAGTGGACAATAAGCGGGAAAAAGGAAAACTGAAATCGCTCTCCAGCTGCACCCGCGTCAGTTCCACACCGCACAAGCGGGCCTGCAGGGTATAGATGCTGAAACTGGGGTCGAAGACCACAATCCGGTCCAGGCCGGGTCGGGCCAGGATGCGGATCAAAAGATCGATGATCTCGTCCGAGCCATTGCCGACCACAAATCTGTCTTCAGGCACTTGCAAGTGGCGGCTTAAGGCTTGGGTCAAATCCGGGGAGTTGGGCTGAGGATAGCGAAAAACCAGGTCAGCCCGGTTTTGTACGGTTTTTTTGACCACAGGGGACGCCCCCAGGGGGTTTTCATTGCTGGCCATTTTGACCACTTGGCTCAACCCCAGTTCCTGCCGGATTTCTGCAATGGATCTGCCCGGGACATAGGGGGCAAACTCTTTGATTTCCGGCCGAATCATGTCCCATGGACGCCTGGATGTGCATTCCACTGTCATTCTCCTGTGTACCAAATTCACGAATTGAGGATATGGGGCCGAATGAAGATAAGCAGCTCCCGCTTGTTTTCCGTCCTGGACTTGTTCTTAAAAAGCCATCCCAGGAGGGGGATATTGGACACACCGGGGACACTGTCCTGTATGTTGGACTGATTCACCTGCTGCACTCCACCGATGACTAAAGTTTCATCGTTATCAACAAACAATCTGGTCTGGACGCTGCGGGTTTCGATATCTTCACCGTCAGCTACTGGACTATCATCGGTGATATCCAGCTCCAGGATAAGTTTGTTGTCCGGAGTTATTTGAGGAGTGACTGAAAGTCTGAGAGTGGCCTCCACGTATTGTGTTGTCGTTCCTCCACTTTCAGATTCAGTCTTGGTGGCGATCTTTGTACCTTGAGTTATTTGTGCTTGTTGGTTATTCAAGGTCACCACTCGAGGGGAGGAGATGGTTCTTACCTGATTCTGCGTTTCACCCAGCTCGAGCTGGGCATCTAATATATACAGAGAGTTTCCGGATAATTTGGAGAAGAAGGTGCCTAACCCCAGGGAAGTGCTCTCCTGATTGGGGAGATTCACGACCCAATCGTTCTCTTGGGTTCCCCCTAATTGAAAAGCTGTGTCCTCACTCTCATAGCTGTAGCTCCCTCCCCATTTCAAGCCAAGACTGCGTTGAAACTCGTCCGTGGCGTACACCAGTCTGGCTTCAATGAGGACTTGACGTTCGGCCCGGTCCAGTTTGCGGACCACGCCCCGAATCCTGCTGATGGCCTGTTCGGTGTCCGAGACGATGAGTTGGTTGGTCTTGGCGTCATGCCCGATGTTTCCCCGGTCGGATAGGAATTTTTCGAGGTTGGAGGTCAGCTCGGCAGCCTTGGCGTAGTTGATTTGTATGTAGGCAGTGCGCAAGGGGGCCATTTCCTGCTCGCTCTGACGGGCCTCAAGAGCAGCTTTTCTGGCCTTGATAATTCTTTGCTGTTCTTTTTCCAATACATCGGCCGGAGCGATGCGCAGGATATTCCCTCGCTTAACCATTCCCAGATCTTTTTGCTGTAAAACAAGATCCAAAATCTGATCCCAGGGTACGTGATCCAGCTTCAGGGAGATGGTGCCGGAGACCTTTTGATCCAGGATCAGATTATATTCCCCCACCTCTGCCAAAAGACGTAAGACGTGCTCAACGTCCGCATCCTGCACATTGAGACTGATCGGCCTCCCGGTATACTCTTCTTTCATCCCCGGAAAAAGTTGAATCTGCCTGGAAACTTCCTCATCTTGGTCTTGGGTAATACCAGGATCCAAAGGAGGTTGTGCTTCTTGGGGTTCGGCTGCAGACTGCTGATTGAGTGCTGCTGCGGCCGGGATAGTCAATAGCAGCCTCCTGCCCTGACGGTGGACAGGGATGGGGCGGTCAATACCGGAAAGAGACAGCAGGGCTCCATTGGAGACATTGGACAGTAAAGCAGCACGAACAGCAGTTTGAAATTCAGAGAGACGGTATAATTTTATGAAGCGTTGCGGAATGTGCATTTGGGGAAAAAAAAGTCGCAGCTCTTCATCCTCACCAGTTCGCAGCCGATAATCAAAGGAATGCGATGCCGTGAGCTGCACGAGAAGGTCTCCTCCTTCCAGAGCATGAAAATCAATGTCTTCAAGTTCCAGGGAAGACTCTGCTCTGTTGGTACGCTCTGAAGATGAAGAAGAGGCGACCGGGACAAAATGAATTTTGGCCACCTTGTCCTCCGGGCGGGTGACAAGAAACTGAATCTCTTGGTCCACATGGAATTCCAGGCTGTGGATTCCCTGGGCATCGGATTCTGAAGTTATGTCGGTGATCAATTCCTCCGACCCGGTTTCAGGCAGCTTCAGGGATTGAAGAACAGGGGAGAAAGACAATCGTAAAATGCGATGCTGATACCAGGGCTCTATGTGTGTGTGGCTGGATACAGGGATGAAAGCCAGAATTTGGTCCTTTGTTTTTTCCAAGCGCAGTCTGGCCGGAGAGGAGGTCTTTGATTCTGAGCTTGGCCCGGAGGGTTTGGGGGGCTTATGGCTCAACGAGGTCTCAGCCTGATCGTCTGTGATTGAGAGTCGAGGCACCTCAGCTGGGGAGGAAAAAGAACCGGGTCTTTGCTCCTTGGCTGGCCCTGTACACCCGGACAAGCAAAACATGCAAAAAAGTCCCAGAGCGAAGGCCAAAACCGCCTTGGTCCAGACGAATTTTGCTAAATGAAGCTGCTTATTGTTCATGCCCATCTCCTGAGGAATTGGGAAGCTCAAGGACAACGGAGTGGAAGACTTCTTCACCCCAAGGGGTGGTTTGCTTTTCTTCAATGGTCACCTGGTCCTTGGTGATCACGGTCACTATGCCTTCATTGCTGCCAATCAATGTTCCGGGCCGGAGGATATATCCTTTCCCATTGGGGAGCTCGACCAAGGCCAATCGGGAATCATTGTCCTGGGCATCTAGGATGCCTACCAGGTGAAGTTGTGAAGGAGCCACTTGCTGCAAAGGGGATAACGCCCGGCCTGAATTTTGCCCTTCTTGTTCCGTTTCAGCCTGGGAGCGGAGAAAGGAGGCAAAAGGGTCAACACGGTCTTGGGCTGAATAGGTAAAGGCCGGCGGGGTCATCCAGTCCGGCTTGTTTGCGTCGGTGCTGTTTGTTGCATTCAAGGCCCACAGGGAGGCTGGAAGACACGCCCCAATAAAAGCGATGAGCAGTACTAGTGCCTTGACACATATCACGTGTCGCAAAAAAGAACCCTTCCCTGGCCCCTCCCTGCCGCCTGGAAGACAGGCGGCAGGGAGGGGGATCAGAGGAAGAAAGGTTTGGTGTCGATACCGGACAATGCACGTATGCCTCGGCACTAGGCCGGTCTGAAGTCCATTTTGGACAAGGAAGGAAGCCATGGTTTTGATTATCTCTTTGTCCTTCAGGATCTTGACTTCTTGGCTTTACGTTCTTCTGCGGACAACATCCGGTAAATGCATAATTGGCAGTCCGCCTGTAAGGAGACATTGTCAGTACGGGAGGAAGACACCGGTCTGAGCTGGACAGACTCCAAGGTGACCAGACGATCCAGAGTCGAGAGGTGGTCAAAAAAACGCATCAAGTTGTGAAAGGTGCCTTGAAAGCGTACATTGACTGTTCTGGAAGCGTAAAAATCGTGTTCTTTTTCCTGACCCGGGGTGAAGAGCAAAAACTCGATACCCACGTCATTCCCCAGTTTTTCAATGGACGAAAGCAGGTTTTCCGCATCGGAGTTGGTTTCCGGGAGAAGGGTCTGGGCAAAGGCCAGCTCACGCCTTTGCTCGGCAACATCCTCCTGGAATTGAGGGAGGGCTTTCACTTGGGCCCTGTATTTGGCAATGTTCTTATCCAGGCGTCTGATATCCTGTTGCATGGCTTGGATCTCATCAACCTGGGGTTTAAAGAGGAAAAACCAGAGAGCGGCGACCAGAGCCAATCCAGTGAAACAGGACACAAGGACCTTTCGGGCCAGAGTTAAGTCGCTCCATCTGTTGCGCAAAGAGTGCTCAGCCATGGCCCTCTCCTGGAGATGAGGGCTTGGCAGTAGCTGAAAAGCTGCAACGAAAGTCTACCAGGTCCAAATTCTGAATGGTTTTGCGCTGGGTTTGTTGCAGAGAGATGTCCGCTATGTAAGGGGAGGTTCGTAACTTGCGAAGGTAGCGGGCAAAGACCTGATTGTCCAGGGCCACCCCGCTTAAGGTTATACGACCCTGATTGTCCATGCTCAAGGACTCGAACCACATCTTGTCTGGGGGCACATAGCGGACGATTTCATCCAGGTATCGAACGGGCAGGGCCTGTTGCTCTCGAATACGGCGAATGATGGAAATCCTTTGGTCCAGATCCTTGAGTTTGTTTTTGAGGTCTTTTATCTGGGCCACCTGTTTGAGCAGCTGTTTTTGGGTGATGGTTTTGGATTGAATCTCCTGACTTAACCGATCTATCTTGGTTGAGAGCATCTGTCTGGCCTGTATGATGCCTGTACCAGCCAATAAAAGAATAAGAATGAGGAGCAGGATCAGTTTACGGCCATCGGCGGTTCTGGCCTTTTTTTTATGGGGGAGTAGGTTTATGGTCAGCATGGAAGAATTTCCGTTTTATGACACCCCTCGCAGAGCCAAGCCTGCGGCCACGGCGTATTGGGGGCCAAAACACCGCAAATAACCAAGATCGAACCGGGAATCATCGATCTGGCAGCGACGCCATGGATCCAGAAAGGTATTTTCAAACTCCAGTTGTTCGCTGAGCACGGCTGACAGGCCAGGATGCAAGCTGCCCCCCCCGCTGAGGTATAAGGTTTGGGGTTGGGGAACAGCCACTGGCAGGGAGTTGGTATAATAATGCAGCAGCCGTTGAATCTCCTCGGACCAGGAGATAAACATGGAATGCATTACCTGTTCCACGCCTGCTTTGAGGGCGGAGGGCAGGGCCTCCGGCTCTTGCCATTTGACCGTTTCAGCCTGCATGTTCGGCAACTCCAGGGCCTGAGCAAGGCGGTCGGTCATCTGTTGACCGCCAAATCCGGCATCCCGAATGAATAAAGGTTGGTGGTCGGCCACAACACAAAAGGTGCTTTGGTTGGCCCCAATATCCAAGAGGGCGACTGGGGCGCTTCGGGATTCGGGGTAATTGAACTCAAAGCAGTTGCATAAAGCGAAACCGTCGACGTCCACAACAGAAACCTCCAGATCGGCCTGAGACATGATCCACTGCATTTCATGGACCTTCTTTTTCTTGCTGGCCACAAGAAGAACAGTGTTTGTATCGGCCCCTCTCTCCAGGTCCAAGATTTGATAATCAAGGCAGACGTCCTGCAGATCAAACGGGATATGCTCGAGGGCCAAGGTGGACAGAGAGTTGGGCAACTCGGCAGCCTGCTGGGCAGGGATGTTCAGGCGCTTAATGATCACGGCGTGTCCGGCCAGGGAGCAAATAACGGACTGGGCATTTAACTGCAAGCCTGAATACAGGGCTTTCAGACTCGTGGCCATGCGCTGGGAGTCTTGCCGGGCCTGACTTTTCCATGGCATACGGCCGATCCGCTCCAGGGTAATCCCCTGCCTGCTGCGTTTGAATCCGACCACCTTGATCCAGGCCTGTCCGCAATCCAGACCAGTTGGGGGCTGTTTTTTTTTCCAAGGCAGGGAGAACATGGTCTATTCAGCCGGGCTCTCAGATCTGGGGCGCAAGGTGAGTACAGGCATAGAAGCGGATTTGACCACTTTTTCGGCCACTGAACCAAACAGGATGCGGTCAATACCTTTTCGTCCATGGGTGCCCATGACAATGAGATCCACATTATGTTCATTGGCAAAGGTGAGGATCTCTTCAGCCGCATATCCGGAGAGGACATGTCCTTGGGCCTGTTCCGGAGCGAAGTTTTCATTTAAAAAAGTGTCCATGGTCTGTTCGGCTCCGGAAATGATTTCGCCCACAAAGTTTTCTATTGAACTGGGAGCGATTTGAAAACCCACGTATTGGGCCAAGGTGGGGGCGACATAGACCACATGGATTTCGGCCTGAAAGGCTTCGGTTAGAGTTCGAGCATAATCAGCCACTTGCGGACTGTTTTCGGCAAAATCCACGGCACACAGGATTTTTTTGATTTCAGCCATGTTCTTTTCCTCCCGGTCGGGGCGATGAAAATTGTTCAATCTTTATTTATTACATGCTATCCTGGGTTACACCCAAGTCTGATTTCTCGTTTTTTAACCTACAAATATTTGCGGTCTTGTTCAATACCCAGGGATTGTCCCTCCGGGTATATGTTCATGGCTGGCAGCTTGGTGCCGATTGCCTCCAGAAGAGGGCTCAGTCCGGTGTGGTCCAGGGCCGAGACGGGCAGGGCATTGGGATAACGATTCATCAAGGTCATGCGTTGGGCTGAATCGACCATGTCCCATTTATTCAGGACTAAAAGGCGGGGAATGGTGTGCAATCCCAGGTCCTGCAACAAGGCCTGCACCGCTTCGATGTGCTGAACAAGCTCAGAGTGATGGGCATCGACGACCTGGACCAGGACGTCGGCAGCGTCCAGTTCCTCCAAGGTAGCCAGAAAGGCCTCCCGTAAGGAGAGGGGCAAGGAACGGATGAAGCCTACAGTATCGGTGAGAATCACCTCCCGGTCCTGAGGAAAACGCAGCCTGCGGGTGACGGGATCCAAGGTGGCGAAGAGCTTATTCGCGGTCAGCACCTGACTGGAGGTCAAGGTGTTGAGCAAAGTGGATTTGCCGGCATTGGTGTAACCGACCAAGGCCACAATGGGCAGCCCGGCTTTGTCCCGTCTGGTGCGGGTAGCTCCGCGGCGGGACCTGATTCTGGCCAGCTCCTTGTGGATTTTGGTCCGTCTTTCCTTGATCCGGCGCCGATCCAGTTCCAGCTTGGTTTCTCCCGGTCCCCGACCACCAATGCCTCCGGTTAGGCGGCTGAGGGCCTTGTTTTTGCCCACCAGGCGGGGGAGGGTATAATCCAGTTGGGCTAGCTCAACCTGCAGTTTCCCGGCTCGGCTGGTGGCGTGTTGGGCGAATATGTCCAGGATGACCTGGGTTCTATCCAGAACCTTACGTTCGGTTATTTCGGCCAGGTTGCGCATTTGGGCCGGAGCCAGCTCCCTGTCGAAGACCAAGACATTGGCCCCAGTCTGCAAGGCCTGGACTTCCAATTCAGCCAGTTTGCCCCGTCCGAGAATGTGTTTGGGATTTACTGAGTTGACGCGTTGAATGAGATGGCCGGTGTTTTCCAGCCCGGCAGTGTGGACCAAGTCGGCCAGTTCCCGCAAAGAAGCCTCCTGAACGCTCTTGGGGGCAGTGCTCACGCTGATGAGTAAGGCCCGTTCCCTGGTGCTGGAAGGCCTGCTGCTTTCGGTCTGCCGCAACTCGGATTCCAGAGCCTCGGCCTGAGCGGTAAAATCCACCTGTACCCGGTCCCAGGGGAGGGCGGGAGAGACCTGGTACATTTCTTGTTGCGGATTGGGAGGCAAGACCTGGGCCCATTGAAAACGTTCCGGTTGTCCCTGGGGATCCACGGTCAAAGCACCAACCGAGTCCAGGCGCAAAAAGACCAGATCCATTAAATCTTCCTGGGTCAGCCCGGAGCTGCCCAAGTGGGTATGCAGGAGTCGTAAACCGCGTAAGCGATCTTCGCTTTGGCGTTGACGACCCAGGTCGGGGATAACGATCTGATCCCGGTCTCCGACCAAGAGCATGGCCGGTCGGCCCTGACGGTCGATGAGCAGTCCCAGCTGGCGGCCGGTCATTTCACTCAGCCCGGCCAGTTCGTGGGCCTGTTCGCTGCTGTAACCGCCCTGGCTCGGATAGCGGCGGCGGAAGATGCGATTGAGAAGCTTGAGGTGGCTGGGTTTGAGGCCACTGGTGTGGCCGATGATCTTTCCGGCTATAAAAAACTCCTTGGAATTAATCGTGTTGTAATGCTTGGGTGATGAGTTGATCGTACTTGGAAGTCAATGCAAAGGTCTTGGCGGCCATGCGACGTCGAAAATCAAGGCTGACCGCACCTTGATGCGTTTCCAGCTCGGTCAAGAATTCCGAATACGTGGCTTGTTGCGGTAAAACAACGAGGCTGTGGTAGTTTTTGGCCCCGGCCCGAAGCAGGGTGGGGCCTCCAATGTCGATCTCCTCGATCAGTTCCTGACCCTGTTTTTTTTGTTCCAGGGCCTTGGCAAAATCATAGAGGTTGACACAGACCAGATCAAAGGGAAGGATATCCATCCTGCGCAGGGTATCCATGTGTTCCTGTTCGTCTTTATCGGCCAGTATTCCGGCATGGATGAGAGGATGCAAGGTCTTGACCCGACCGCCCAGGATTTCCGGAAAGCCGGTCACTTCACTAACAGCGGTGACTGGAAATCCGGCTTGTTGGATATGGGCCATGGTTCCGCCCGTGGACACCAGTTCGACTTGATAGCGGATGAGGACTGTACACAGGTCGGTCAACCCTGATTTGTCCGTCACGCTCAACAAGGCACGCTTGATGGGCACAAAATCCATTTCTATCCTCCCCAATTTTTTGTTCCATGATGTCAGATTTTAAAGGAAATGACAAGTAAGGAGGCTCAAGGCATGCTTCGGTTGACCGATTTTCAGGAGGGAAAGGAAAAAATTGCCGTGGTGGGACTTGGTTATGTGGGTCTTCCTCTGGCTGTGGCCCTGGCGGAGCATTTCCGGGTGATCGGGTTCGATATCTCCCAGGCCAGGGTGGATGAGCTCGTACACGGCCGGGACCGGACCGGAGAGGTTATGGTCAAAGATCTTCTGGCTGCGGATGTGTTGTATTCTGCCGACCCTCAGGTCTTAAGCCAGGCCAAGCTCATTGTGGTGGCTGTTCCTACACCGATTGATACCAACCATCGTCCGGCTTTGGGACCTATCCAGGCGGCCACGGCAACTGTGGGACAAAATATGGTGCCTGGAACTGTGGTGGTCTATGAATCCACGGTTTATCCTGGTTTGACTGAAGAGTTGTGCCTGCCTCTGCTGGAAGAGAAGTCCGGCCTTTGCTGTGGAAGGGATTTTGGAATCGGGTATTCCCCGGAACGGATCAATCCTGGTGACAAAGAAAATACCCTCCAGAATATCGTCAAGGTGGTGGCTGGGCATGAACCGGAAATCACCGAGTTTTTGTCCGCTGTGTATTCTACAGTGGTTCGGGCTGGAGTCCACAAGGCCCCGAGCATCAAGGTGGCTGAAGCGGCCAAGGTCATAGAAAATACCCAGCGGGACTTAAATATTGCTTTGATGAACGAATTGGCTTTGATCTTTGAACGTATGGGTATCGACACCCTGGACGTCCTGGAAGCGGCCGGGACCAAGTGGAACTTTCTTCCCTTCAGACCCGGCCTGGTTGGTGGGCATTGCATAGGAGTGGATCCCTATTATTTGACCTTTAAGGCCGAGGCCTTGGCCTATCACCCCCAGGTTATACTGGCCGGACGACGGATCAATGACAGTATGGGCGAATTCGTGGCTCAGAAAGTGGTCAAGAACATCATCCAAGCTGGAAAAGGGGTGCATGGGGCCAGGGTAGGGGTGCTGGGACTGACTTTTAAAGAGAATGTTCCCGACCTGCGGAACACCCGGGTGGTGGATATAATCTCAGAGCTGAAGAGTTACTGCATTCAGGTCCTTATCCACGATCCCTTGGTCGATCCCTGTGAAGTGAAGGAGGAGTTTGGGCTGGAGCTGACCGCATGGGGAGAAATGAAAGAGCTGGATGCCGTGATCTTGGCTGTTCCTCATAGCTGGTACAAGGAGAAACAGACCAAGGAGGTATTGGGCTGTTTATACGACCCGCAGAAGGCTGTGGTCGCAGATATCAAAGGGATGCTGCGGGCTGAGGAGGTTCAAAAGATGGGAGCAATCTATTGGCGTTTGTAAACACAGGCGGCCTCTAATGGCATGAGCATGGAGAAAAACTTGAACAATCAGCCCATTGCTCTGGTCACGGCAACGCGCAAGGAGATGCAGGCCGTCCTGGGGGGCCGGGTGCAAGGGTTGGCATTGAAGGTGAACAATCCAGAAAAATTCATGTGGGGTCCACGGCCCCTGACCCTCTTGATTACTGGGATTGGTCCGGTCAATGCCGCGCTGGCCCTGGGTCTTTTGTTGGGAGGAAAGCCAGGCTTGGCCGGAGTGCTCAATGTGGGCATTGCCGGAAGCTTTCAGCCGGAGAAGATTCCCTTGGGAGGGGTGGTCAGTGTGCAAACGGAAATCTGGCCGGAATTTGGATTGCATACCGCAGAGGGTTTGGATCCGCAGGGCCTTGGACTGGGTCAAGGCCGGGTTCAGGGGCGTGCGGTCTGGGACCGTTTGGACCTGCATCCACTAAAGCAAGCGTATCAAATGGGCCTTAAGCTGTGCTCCTCTTGGCCCCAGGTGAAGAGCGTGAGTGTGGCCGGAGTCAGTGGATCACCAGACCGGGCGGCAGAGCTTCAGACGAAAACCAGGGCCGAGGTGGAGAACATGGAGGGATTCGCTTTGGCTTGGGCCTGCACCCTGCAGGATGTGCCCTTTGTCCAGATCAGAACCATATCCAATCGGGTCGGATCCAGGAGCAATAAGGAATGGAATATGGGTCTGGCCCTGAGCAGCTTGCGGCAAGCGACCAAGAGGCTTCTGGGGCCGGATCAGGATCCCTTGCCAGGTGAAAAGCAGTAGTGTATCAGGAGATCCATGCCTTCGCTCACGGCTTTCTTCCAGCAACACCTCCCCCATATTGAATATAGCCTGCGCAGTATCTGCTCGGGTCTGAGCCCGCTCGTTCAGCCCGTGGCCGAACATATCATGGGCGGAGGGGGAAAAAGGCTGCGGCCGGCCCTGTGTCTTTTGACCTGGCAAGCCTTGCAGGAAGACCAAACCATCGACTCTCTTTACCCTTTGGCTGCCGCCCTGGAGCTTATCCACTCCGCTACCTTACTCCATGACGATATCTTGGACAGCGCCGTCTTGCGCAGAGGCCAATCCTCGGCTCATCTTTTGTTCGGAACCAGCGCCACCCTGTTGGCTGGAGACGCTCTGCTGGCCAAAGCCAATAAAGTGGTCACTGAATACAACAACCTGCCCTTGATGGCTTGTATTTCGGAAGCCATTTATCAAACGGCCACGGGAGAAATTCTGGAAATCGAGCGAATGAAGCAGCCGGATCTGAGTCGTGAAGAATATTTGGAGATCATCGTAGGGAAGACCGGGTTCCTGCTCCAGACCTGCTGCCAGAGTGGAGCCATCATGGCCGGTTGCCGGGCAGAGCTGGAAGAGGCGGCCAAGAGCTTTGGACTGAATATGGGCATTGCCTTTCAACTGGTGGACGATGCCTTGGATTACGCAGCAACCCCGGCCCAATCCGGAAAGCCCTTGGGTGGTGATTTGCGGGAAGGAAAGTTAACTCTGCCGCTGATTTTCTTTTTGGATCAACTTGAGCCGCAAACCAAAGGGCGGATTTTGACCAAGGTCAAAGAAAATAGTTTAAGCCAAGGGGAGCAGGAATGGATCTTAGGTCAGATCCAGGAGCAAGGCTTGAGTCAAAAAGCCCGGGGGGAGGCAGATTCTTTTTTGCATTCGGCCAGACAGTCTTTGGCTGCCTTTCCCCCCCGTCCGGAACGTGATCTCTTGTCCCAAGTTCTCGACTTTATACGTGATCGTTGGGAGTAGGCAGAAAGCGCATCTTTGGAATGTGCGGCAGTTCGCCGCAGGCATACAGTTTGTGATAAAAGAGTTTCAGCCCGGCCTGCTCCCGGGGGCCGAAGTCATAGACCAGTCCGTTAAAATAAGAGACCAGAGTTTGGTAGTCCAGAATTCCCTGTTCACTGACCAGACGGGAGAAAAAGGGGATCTGGCCCACTCCCCAGGCCTTGGAAGCCAAAAGCTGCCGGCATGCGGCCACCAGATTTTGTTCCTCCTGCTTCTGTCTCGGTTTTCGGCCGATCCAGACTCCAAAGATGAAGGGCAGGCCGGTCCATTCCAGCCAGGCCTGGCCCAGATCCAGATGATAGGGAAAATCCGGGTGCGTGCGCAGGCGTAAGGCCTCGTCCCCGATGGCCAGAAAAGCTGTGGGCGGCGCATTGGCCAGCAGTCTGGCCGTAATGTCCCCGGTTTCATAGCTGACCTTTAATCTCATTTTTTCCCGGACCAACAGGCGGAGCAAGGCGGCTGAGGTATGGGTCTGGGAGCTGATGAGGATCGATTCGCCCTGCAAAGAGGCCAACGGCACCTGACTTAAGAGGAGAACGCTTTGGACCGGCCCTTGGCTGCCAATGGCCACCTGAGGCAGGAGCAGGTAGTCCTCGAAATGACGGCCGAACTCAATACTTGAAGCCGCGCTCATATCCAGTTCTCCGGCTTTGATCCGGGTATTCAGCTCAGCCGGAGGGCCGGAGGTGAAGACAAAGTCGTGGCTTACGTAGCCCTGATCCAAGGCGTAGTAGATGGGCAGCACATTTAAGTAGCTGATCCTGCCCACCCTGATGAGCCGGTCGGCAGCGGGAAGGGGTGGGGATGAAGTCTGTAAATGGGCCATAAGCGTTTGCAGAAAAACCCTGCTTTGTGTGTCAATACAAATGGTGAGCGTTTCCCAGCTCAACATTTGTATAGTCCATCCTCCGCTGTCTGGGTTCAAATCCGGCTGCCTGGATGACCTCCTGCATATGTCCCTGGCTCATCCGAAAGCTGACCCCGGAGGCGGCCACCACGTTTTCTTCAATCATGGTCGAACCGAAGTCGTTGGCCCCAAAGAACAGGCCCAACTGCCCGATCTTGGCCCCCATGGTCACCCAGGAGACCTGCAGGTTTGGCACATTGTCAAGTACCAGGCGGGAGAGGGCCAAAAGGCGTAAGTATTCTATGCTGGTGGCCTTGCGGGCGGACAGGGCGGTATTGTCCGGCTGAAAGGTCCAGGGGATAAAGGCGGTAAATCCTTGAGTCCGGTCCTGTTGCTCCCGCACGGCCAGGAGGTGGTCCACCCGGTCCTCCAAGGTTTCCAGGTGCCCAAACATCATGGTGGCTGTGGTCAAAAGCCCCTTTTCATGGGCCAGGCCCATGACCTGCAGCCACTGCCCGGCTGAGCACTTATTGGGGGCTATTTCCTTGCGGACCCTATCAACCAGAATCTCGGCTCCTCCGCCGGGAATAGAATTCAGGCCGGCGGCAATCAAGCGATCCAAAATCCGGGAAGGTGAAAGTCCGGAAAGGGAAGCAAAGTGCATGATCTCCGGAGGGGAGAACCCATGCACGTGCAGGCTGGGGAAATATTTCTTGATGGATGAGAGCATCTGCTCATAGAAATCAAGAGCCAGGTGGGGGTGGTGGCTGCCCTGGAGCAGGATCTGGGTGGCCCCCATATCAACGGCCTCCTGGATCTTGTTTTTCAGTTCGGCGAAGTCCAGAACGTATCCCCCGTCCTGACCCGGAGCCCGGAAAAAGGCGCAGAAGCGGCAGCCGCAGACGCATATATTGGAATAGTTGATATTTCTGTCCACCACATAGCTGACCACGGCCCGGGGATGCAGGCGGTAACGCACAGACTGGGCCGCCTGGGCCAATGCATGCAGTTCGGCCCCGGTGTACAGGATTATAGCCTGATCCCGGCTTAAGCGTTCACCGGCCTGGGCGGCCTGGAGCAGGTCGTGGACGTTGGGTTCTCTCATTGGCTCATTCCGGTCACTGGGTTGAAGAAACCGTCCCGTTCCTGGGGCACAAGGCCGCAGCCTTTGATCATGTCCTCCAACTCACGTCTGGACAGGGTCTGGGGGGAGTCAGCCCCAGCCATGTGGCCGATCTTTTCCTCCACCACGGTTCCGTCCAGATCGTTGGCCCCAAAAAACAGGGCGGCCTGGGCTTGCTTCAAGCCCAGCATGACCCAGTAGCTTTTGAGATGAGGTATATTGTCCAGCATCAGCCTGGACACGGCTATGGTCTTGAGCTCCTCAACCCCGGTCAGCGGAGTGATCCCGGACAGGCGGTTGTTTTTGGTTTGAAAGGGGAGGGGAATGAAACAGACAAAGCCTCCCGTTTCATCCTGCTGGGTGCGCAGGGCGTCCAGATGCTCCAGGCGATCCTGCACGCTTTCCACATGGCCAAAGAGCATGGTGCAATTAGTCCGCAGGCCCAGGCTGTGCGCTTGTCCGGATATCTCCAGCCAGCGCTGTCCGGATATTTTTTCCGGGCAGATCTTTTTCCTGACCTCAGGGGCGAAAATCTCCGCCCCTCCCCCGGCCATCATGTCCAGGCCGGCCTGGCGCAAGCGGAGCAGGACCTCATGGGTGGTGATATCTTCCAAATGAGCGAAGTGGGCGATTTCCACCGGGGTGAAGCATTTCAGGACCACATTTGGCCGCAGGGAACGGACAGTGGACAGCATGGTCTGGTAAAAGTCCAGGCCCAGGTCCGGGTGACAACCACCCACAATATGCACTTCAGTAATGGGCATCCGGGCTTGCTCCTGGATCTTGTGACGGATGTCCTCCAGGCTGAGCTCAAAGGCCCTCTCCTGGCCTTTACGGCGGAAGTAGGAGCAGAATCGGCACTGGTTGACGCAGATGTTGGTGTAGTTGATCTGCTGGTTGAGCACGTAACTGCTTCGTAGACCATGGTGCCTGGTCCGGGCGGCGTGGGCCAGGGAGCCGACCAGAACCGGGTCCGGACAATCGAACAAAACCCGTCCTTCCTCAACGGACAGACGCTGACCAGTTTCTATCTTCTCGGCGATGCCGCTCAGCTTATGCTGGCGCAGGGCTTGGATGAGGGACATGATTTTACTCGCAAAATATCACCCATTGTGAGGCGTGGGCGATATCTTATATGTTTCATTGATTGATCAAGGGCTCCTGGTTCTCCCAGTGGCCTAAACCTTTGCGGATAAAGCGGACCAGGGCCTGGATATGATTCTGGTCCGTCCCCGGAGGAATATCTTGAGGCGTCTCTTCCTGCTCAGGGTCGGACATGGCCTGAAAAAAACGGTCCAAAAGGGCGTCCAGAAAAAGAACAGCCCACTCCAGGGGCAGATCGGGGTCAAGTTCCCGGTTGTCCACTCCTTGGCCCACAAGTCCGCTCAGATAAGCCCTGGAGGCGGTCCTGACCTGAGTGAGGTAGACAGTCCGTCCGGGCAGGTGTTCATCCCGGAGGACATGCATGTACATCCGGTAGAGTCCGGGGTGCTCGCGGACAAAAGCCAAGCCGGAGGTCAAAATGGCGGACAGCCGGGTAAAAAAGTCTTCGTCCCGGGTCTGGTTTCGGATAGAGCGGAGGTGCTCGGATACAACTTCCCTGGCGTGGGTGAATACATGTTCAAAAAGCCCCTGTTTGCTGCCGAAATACTGAAATATTGACCCCTTGGCGATTCCTAGATTGTTGACCAGGCGGTTGATGCTGGCCCGGTGATAGCCGTAGGCCGCGAACTCGGCTGTTGCCGCATCCAGGATGGCCTGTTGTTTCTGCGGTGATACTTTCAGAAAAGTGGGGCTTGGGTAATCGTTCACAGTCTTTTTCTGAACCGGATCAGGATGAATGAAGGTATATTTTTGATGACCAGGCGGTCATCAAGGCTTGCCATGGAAATCTGGCATTGTCAAGATATATGGACCAAACTGGTTGGGCTTTTTGGTCCTGCTTCCCATTGTCAACAATTTCATGTGGTTTTCTTCGAATTTAGATGACAGCAGAAACCTGAACACTATACCCGGAGGACGAAAACCATGAACCAGACTTTGAACCTGGGCATTTCCCCCTGTCCCAACGATACATATATCTTTGCCCCTCTGCTCCAGGAGCTCATCGATCTCCGGCCCTATTCCTTCCGTTCCCGGCTGGCCGATGTGCAGGAGCTCAATGAAGCGGTCTGTGCTCATGAGCTGGATGTGGCCAAGATCAGCATGGCTGTCTATCCACGGATTCAGGAGCATTACCGCCTTTTAAGCTGCGGCGGGGCTTTGGGGCGGGGATGTGGACCTTTGTTGGTTGCAGATAGGCGCCGGGATATCAAGGATCTGACAGACGTGTCCATTGCTGTGCCCGGGAAAATGACCACAGCCTGCATGCTTCTTTTGGCTCACGGCGGCTTTCGAGGCCGGCTGGTGGTCATGCGCTACGATAAAATCATGCCCGCAGTGGCTAAAGGAGAAATTCAGGCCGGAGTGATCATCCACGAAGGCCGGTTCACCTACCAGGATCACGGCTTGCATTTGATCCTGGATCTTGGGGCTTGGTGGGAGGCGTATACCGGATTGCCCATCCCCCTGGGCGGGATTGTGGCCCGTCGCAGCTTAGGCTCGGAGTTTGCGGTCTGGATGGAAGACAGGATCAGGGCCAGCTTGGACTATAGCCGAAAGCACGAGGACGAGATCTGGCTCTTTATCCAGGAACAGGCCCAGGAGATGGACGGGCGGACCATTCGGGAGCACATCCAGACCTTTGTCAACGAATTTTCCCGGGACATGGGTGAAGAGGGTTGGGCAGCCGTGCAGGCGGTTGTTGATCGCGTCAGCGATCAAGGTCCATTGGTTTCAGGCGGAGCATAAGTCCGGGCCGAAGGCCAGGGTGTTCGCAACGCAGGATTCCCTCCTGCCCGGAATGCAGGACTGGTGTTTTGGTTCGAGTCGGGAGTTCCAGCCCGTAGCTGGGAGGGGAAAGCTCAGGGCGCAGGAGGCCGGGAACCAGGATTTGGACAGTTTGATCCGCCTTCCATCTGTGCCGCACGCTGACCCGCCATGCACTCGGGTCTTCCGCATGAGTGATTTTGGCCAGGACCGGGGCCTGAGGCTGACTCCTGCTGGGGGTGAACAGACGCTTTCTGCGCCCGGGGAGAAAGAACCCGGTGCTCAGGGGACGGGTGGTAGCGAAAGCCAGTTCCTGCCAATAGAGTTTAGGACGGAAAGTCTTGGCCCGCACATCAGCTAGGGCCGTAGCGTACACATCCACCACCTGGGCTAAATAGGAGCTGGTTTTCATCCGGCCTTCAATTTTCAAGCTCTGTATGCCGGCCTTGACCAGCCAGGGAATAAAGTCGATCAGGGCCAGGTCTTCGCTGGCCAGAACGGCAGTATAGTCCTGGCTGACAGCCAGATCCCAGGTAGGTTCTCCCGGCCTCCTGGCTTCCTCCAGGGACAAGGTTCGGTATTGGAAGCGGCAGGGATGGGTGCATAGACCCTGGTTGGCCGAGCGCTGGGTGAGGTAGGCGCTCATGTGACAGCGACCGGAAATGGCCATGCACATGGCTCCGTGGATAAAGACTTCCAGTTCCACATCGGGGATTGCCCGGCGGATGGTACGAACAGCCTTAAAATCCAGCTCCCGGGCCAGATTGATCCGCCTTATACCCTGGGCTTGCCAAAAAGCCGCGGCCTGGGGGTTGGACGTATTGGCCTGAGTGCTTAAATGAATGGGGATGTGGGGCACAATCTTCTGGGCTGCATGGATGACCCCGGGATCGGCGGCAATAAGGGCGTCAATGGGCTTGTCCCCAAGGCGATGCAAGTGCTCGTGGACCAGGGGCATCTGTTCAGGCCGGGGCAGGATATTGAGGCAGTAATAAATCCGGCTGTGGCGGGAATGGGCGGTTTCCAGGGCCAGATCCAGATCCGATCCGTCAAAACCACTACTCTGGGCCCGCAGATTGAGTTCCGATCCGCCCAGGTATACGGCACCCGCACCATAGGTCAGGGCAGTATCCAGACGCTCAGGTGCGCCTACTGGAGCCAGAAGTTCAGGTTGCAACCTGGGGGCCATTATACCGGGAGTCCTTGCATGCGTCGAGAGATCTTCATTTTTTCTACCAAGCTGTAGGGCAGGATCAGGTCACCGCGGCCAGTTCCCAGCCTGATATCGGGTTTAATCCGGCCGTGAAAGTCGGAGCCGCCGCTGATGAAAAGGTCCAGCTTTTGGGCCAGACGGGCAAAGAGCTCGGTCTGTTCCAGGCTGTGGTCTGGATAAAACACTTCCAGGCCGTCCAGACCGAAGGTCTTCAGTCGAATAAGCTCAGATTCCAGCTCCAGGGCCTGAAGGTCCAGAGAATAGGGATGGGCCAAAATCACGGTAGCCTGATCACTTTTCAGGGCTGAGATGGCTTGCCCAGAGTTGAGCTTGACCTTGGGAATGTAGGCCGCACCGGTTGAACCTATGAAATGGGCAAAGGCCTCTTCCTGGTCAGCGACAACACCTTTGTGGACTAAAACCTGAGCTATATGCGGCCTGCCCACACTTTCTCCTCGGGCCTCTTCTTTGACTTCATCTATTTCAATGGATATACCCAAAGAACGCAGTCTGGCCAACATCTTTTCATTGCGTTGCCGGCGCATGTCCTGCATCCAGTCCAAAGCAGTCTTCAGACTGGATGGACCGGGAGAAACCCAAAGGCCCAGGATATGCATGAATCCTTTTGGGGCTTGCACACTGAGTTCACAGCCCGGGATGACCTCCAGGCCGATTTCTTGGCCCGTGCGCATGGCCAGTTCCAGCCCGGAGACGGTGTCGTGATCGGTTAAGGCCAGGGCCGATAGATGGCTTTTTTTTCCGGCATGGACCAGTTCGTCCGGATCAAGACTGCCATCGGAGGCGGTGCTGTGGGTATGCAAATCGATTTCAGACATAGAGAAGTTTACCTCAAGAGATTAGGAACACAACCGGATATACCCCTCTGAGCCGAAGCTGGCAAGGTGGGGTCAGCAGGAGAGTGTTAAGTAACAGATGCCCCAGGGAGGAAATATGGCCTTGAACAAAGAACTTTTAAATATTCTGGTCTGTCCGGAATGCAAAGGGGATTTGGAACTGACCCAAGCTGAAGATGGACTTATTTGTCGGGCCTGTGAAGTGGTCTATCCCATCAGAGACGAGATCCCTATCATGCTGGTGGATGAGGCCATAAGTTTGGAAAAATGGCCGGAAGGCAAAAACAGCTAGACTGCAAAAAAGGGACGGAATTCTCTCCAGCATATGTTGACAGCCGGACCAGAGTGCTTATTCATACCTTTATTAAAGGAAAATGGATGAGTATGGAAAGAAACAGGAGGTGGAGAGTATGGTTCTCGATTTTACCAGTCTTTATGATTTTCCCAGAAATATAGAGAAGATGTTTGATGAGTTTTGGCATCCTGTAAACTTGAGTCAGAGAAGGCTAGCCTATCCTCCGTTAAATATCAGCGAAGACGACAGCAACATTTATGTCCGGGCAGAATTGCCGGGAATGAATATTGAAGACATTGATGTGACCCTTTCCGATGAGAGCTTAATCATCAAAGGTGAACGAAGAATGGAGGAAGGTCGATATTTTCGACAGGAAAGACCCACAGGTGCCTTTCAGCGTATTATCAATTTGAACGTAAAGATTGAACGCGACAAAGTCGGTGCTCGGATGAAAGACGGCTTGTTGGAAATTACCTTGCCTAAAGCCGAGGAAGTAAAACCCAAACAAATCAGCATACAAACCGCCTAAAAGGGGGGGAGGTATTATGACTGAAGTCAGCACCAACAAGGAATTGCCACGTATCCGTCCGACAGCAGACATCATTCAAGAAAATGAAGGATTTTCTATCCTCATGGATATGCCGGGAGTCAAAAGAGAAGATTTAGTTATATCAGCAGACAAAAACAATTTGACCGTGGAAGCGGATACATCCTACGCCCATACTGACAATGAGAGGTTCATTGAGAACGAGTTCGGCAATGTGCACTATGTCCGCAAGTTCACTCTCTCAGATGCCGTTGATGCCAATAACATCAAGGCCAACCTGAAAAACGGACTCCTCAAGTTGCATCTCCCCAAGGCCGAAGAACTCAAACCGCGCAAGATTGAGATTCAGCAGGAGTAACTTCTGCACCGTTGTTTTCTTCCATTGGCGAGTGCAAAAACCTTTTTTGCACTCGCATCTTCTTTCCTTGCATTGTAAGGAAAAAAGAGGCACAAAAGGCCGGGTCCGCCCGGCTTTTTGTGCCCTCTTTGGGCCAAAAATATTTCAGATTTGCTCCCACAAGTCGGAACAACACAACTCAAGCCTCCCCTTCCAACATGACTGAACTCAAGAATCGCCCCTTACCTCAAGATTTCGATCTTCCTTTGCAAGGAGTCGACACCCACGCCCATCTGGATATGCCGGAGCTTCGGGGGAACATCACCGAGATTATCGATAGGTCTCGCCGGGCGGGGGTTGAATTCATAGGCAACGTCTTTTTGGGACCCCAGGCCTATGCGAACCATCGGATTTTGCTGGCCGGTGATGCGAAGGTTTTTTTCATCCTGGGCATGCACCCTCATGAGGCCTCGAAGGTCGATGACCACTGTCTGGTCCAGATCCAGTCGGCTATGGAGGGAGATAAGCGGATTAAGGCCTTAGGCGAGATCGGCCTGGACTATTACCGGGACTATGCCCCTCATGCTGTGCAGCAAAAGGCCTTTCAAGCCCAGTTGGAGTTGGCCAGAGACATGGATATACCTGTGGTCATCCACTCCCGGGCCGCTGAACAGGAGACATTGCATATTCTGGACCAGGCCGGATTTGCCCGACGTCCTTTACTTTGGCACTGTTTTGGGGGCGGCCCGGACCTGGCTGCGGAGATTGTCCACCGTGGTTGGCGGATATCCGTTCCCGGGACGGTAACCTTTTCCAAGGCCAAAGGCTTACACAAGGCAGTCCAAACCCTTCCCCTCTCCGCTATGGTCTTAGAGACCGATTGCCCTTTTTTGGCCCCTGAACCCTACCGGGGGAAGCGAAATGAGCCGTCCCTGACCGTTTTTACAGCCCAAAAAGTGGCCCAGCTCAAGAATGAGGATATTGTCGGGGTGTGGGAGCAGACCGGGCGAAACGCCCGGGAGTTTTTCGGGCTTGGAGAGTATGCAACTGGCCCATAAGTGCCCAGAGCCAGGCCGAAAATTCTACCTGGAGTGGAAAAGGTCGTTGGCCTGTTGCAGGCCTTGGCTCAAGCCTTGAATAACCCGCCAACTGAGTTCCGGGTAGTCGGCCATCATATTGGGCAGCAAGCCCTCTGATCTATGCTCCATCACTGTTCAAGCATAGTCCGCAGTTCCTGGTACATGGCCTGTATTCTTTCCAAGTCGTCCTCGTCCATGCCCTTGGCCCCTTCTTTGTCCTGCAACTGTTTTTTGAGCTCCCTGATCTCTCCTTCCACATCAACCAAGGTATTCAGCATAGCTATGGATACGTCCATTTCCGGGGTCTCGGAGGTAAGGATCTCTTCCGCCTCCTGACGCGGTTTGAGAACCAAGCGTTCCTTCCATAGCGGGATATGTACCTCGAACCCCAGTTTTTTTCGAATCGCTCGGGCCAGGGCGTTGCTTGATTTTTCTTCTCCGTGGATCAGGTAGACCCTGGGGTGGTTACGAAAATGTCCGATCCATTCCAAAAGGTCGTTCTGATCGGCATGGGCTGAAAAACCGCCGATGGTGAATACCTTGGCTCCCACAGATACGGTTTCACCCAAGACCCTGACCTGTTTTGCTCCGTCCACAAGTTTCCGCCCTGTGCTCCCTGCGGCCTGAAAACCGACGATGACCACGCTGCACCCTTTCCGCCA
>CAZUER010000023.1:0-38384 GCA_964619345.1 uncultured Desulfohalobiaceae bacterium | reverse complement strand
TGAGCCCGATGTGGGATGTTCCCCGGCCGGATGATCTGGTGCAGGCAGCCTGGGATGCCCCATACGGCTTCGAACATATTCTCCCCTCCTATCTGCGTGCATCGGATGCAGAACTCCAGCTGGATCGTATCGCCAAGGACCGGGGAGTGGAGCCGGATACGGCCCGGCAAGCCATACCGATCTTTGAGCCCGGCCCTGGCCATGGAGGGAAACTGCCCGTGGATGGTTGAGTGAGTCCGGTGTACTGGGGGGATTATGATTAAGAACACGACATCCGGGATGCCTGAACTGACCTCTAATCTGGAGGACTATCTGGAGGCCATTTATCTCCTGCAGCACGAGCAAAGGGCGGCCAGGGCCAAGGATATCGCCGATCGATTGGGTGTGCAGCGGGCCTCGGTGACCGGAGCCCTCCAGAGTCTATCCCACAAAGGCTTGATCAATTACCATCCATACAGCTCCGTTACCCTGACGGAAATTGGGTTGGAACTCGCGGAGCAGATAGATCACCGCCACCGGGTCCTTACTGATTTTTTGGGCCGTTTCTTACGTTTGCCCCCGGATGTGGCTGAGGCCAATGCCTGCAGATTGGAGCACCATATCGACGATCAGGCCTTGGAGCGTTTGATCGCCTTTGTTCGTTTTGTGCAGCATTGTCCTCGCACCGGACCGGATTGGATGCAAGCTTTTGCCCGTCTGTGCGGGGAAAGCGGAAAGTGCACCAATTGTGGGCCGTGTATAGAGCAGTGCCTGCAGGTTTGGCGGGAAAAACAAGCCAGCGACGAAACCGGGGATGAGGATTGAACATACTCTGAAATGACTTCAAACCTTCGTTTCAGGATGAGCACCAGATATGAGGCTTCAGGGAGACAGGTATGCCGGAGATCAAAAAGCCGTCTAATTTTATTCGTACTATTGTCCAGGAAGATGTGCGCAAGAATACCCATCAGGGCCGGGTGGTGACCAGGTTTCCGCCGGAGCCCAACGGGTATTTGCATATCGGCCACGCCAAGTCCATTTGCCTCAATTTCGGCTTGGCTGAAGAATTTGGGGGCAGGTGCCATTTGCGTTTTGATGATACGAATCCTATGAAGGAAGAAGACGTCTATGTACATTCTATTCAGGAAGATGTGCGTTGGCTGGGATATGATTGGGGTCGGCACCTGTATTTTGCCTCAGACTACTTTGAACGCCTCTATGAACTGGCTTTGGAGTTGATCCGATCCGAAAAGGCCTATGTGTGCAGCTTAAGTCAGGAGGAGATCAAGTGCTACCGGGGGACCTTGACTGAACCAGGAAAAGACAGCCCGTACCGAACCAGGACGGTGGAAGACAACCTGGACCTGTTTCAGCGTATGCGGGCCGGAGAGTTCGGCGAGGGTGCACATGTCTTGCGGGCCAAGATCGACATGGGACACCCCAATCTGAATATGCGGGACCCGGTCGTATACCGAATCATGCATGCCCGACACCACCGGACGGGAGATTCGTGGTGCATCTATCCCACCTACGATTTCGCCCACGGATTGTCCGACGCTATTGAGGATGTGACCCATTCTTTGTGCTCCATGGAGTTTGAAGACCACCGTCCCTTGTACGACTGGTTTCTGGACAATCTCCCGGTGCCCTCCAGGCCGCGGCAGTACGAATTCGCCAGACTTAATTTAAATCATACGGTCCTCAGCAAGCGCAGACTGATCCGCCTGGTGCAGGAAAAAATAGTCAATGGGTGGGACGACCCCAGGCTGCCGACCATTTCCGGATTGCGGCGGCGGGGGGTCCCTCCGGGGGCCCTCCGGCGATTCTGTGAGCTCATCGGGGTGGGCAAAAGTGAAAACAGCGTGGACATGGCCATTTTGGAGCATGCCATTCGCGAGGAACTGAACAAAACCGCTCCCAGAGTTATGGGGGTCCTGGACCCGGTCAAGCTGGTCATCGTCAATTACCCCCAGGAGCAAGAAGAGGAATTGGAGGCGGTGAATAATCCGGAAGACGAGTCCATGGGTACCCGTGGAGTTCCATTTTGCCGGGAGTTGTTTATCGAGCGGGACGATTTCCGCGAAGAACCTCCTCGCAAGTATTTCCGCTTGGCACCGGGCCGGGAGGTGCGTTTGCGCTATGCCTATTTCGTCACCTGTGTGGATGTGATCAAAAATGAATCCGGGCAGGTAGAGGAGATTCACTGTACCTATGATCCAGAGACGAAAGGTGGGGCCGCCCCGGATGGCCGTAAAGTGAAGGGGACTCTGCACTGGGTATCAACCAGACACTGCCTGTGGGCTACAGTTCGTCTTTACGACCGGTTGTTTTTGGTTCCGGATCCTACCAGGGAAGAGAAGCAGGGGATGGATTTTTTGGAGTATGTCAACCCTGAATCCCTGAGCGTCCTTCAGGACCGTCCGGTGGAACCACATTTGGGCCGGGCCCGGCCCGGTGAGCGCTTTCAATTGGAACGCAAAGGCTATTTTGGGGTCGATCCGGATTCCGGGCCGGAAGGCTTGGTTCTGAACCGGACGGTTACCCTGCGCGATACATGGGCCAAATTGGAGAAAAAAGCAAAAGGGTAGGCTGAGCCAGAATTCAGGGGTCAAATCCAAAACACTTTGAACACTTTATGAGAAACGGCCACTAGATAGGACAGAACGTATAAGACACGGTGCTAGGCTTTGTGAGACAATCTGCTCCGGCCCTGTAACCGTCTGTGGCTTGTGCTGCGGGTCAGAATCTGCTAGCTGTGCTTGGGGTGGTTGAGGCTTTGAGTCAAGGTCAAAACACATAGCAAGGAAGGTGAAGAATGCGGCGCGTACTTTTTATGTTGTTCCTCTTTTTGGGTCTGGGTGTCGTCTTCGGCCAAGTCAGTTGGGCCGAAAAGACCTACATCAACGGCATTGATGCCAACTTCCCACCCTTTTCCTTTGTCGATCAATCCGGTGAGCCAGACGGCTTCGATGTCCGGGCTGTGGACTGGATAGCCGAAGAGATGGGTTTTGAAGTCAAGCATCAGCCCATGGACTGGGATGGGATTATCCCCAATCTGCTGGCCAAAAAAATCGATTTCATCGCCTCCGGGATGAGCATTACTCCGGAGCGGGAGATAAAGGTCGACTTTACCATCCCCTATTGGACTATTACTCAAGTCTTTGTGGCCCCTGAGGGATCAGAACTGACAGTGGATGACGTGTTGCATAAGGAGAAAACTTTGGGGGTGCAGCGGGGTACCTCCGAGGCTGAATGGCTGAAAAAGCAGGCAGAAAAGAACAACTGGAAATTTACATTGCGCTACTACGACTCAGCGCCCATGGCGGTAGCCGATGTTGTCAACGGCCGTATTGACGCAGCAGCCATGGATGATGCCCCAGCTGCTGATGCCGTACGCAAGCGCCCGGTGCAAATTCTGGGCAAATTCGGTATGGAACCGGAAGAATTCGGATACGCAGTTCGGGAAGAGGACGATCAGTTGCTGCAGACATTGAACACCGGGCTGCGAAAGCTGATGAACGATCCTTATTGGCAGGAGCTCAAGGACAAATACAAGCCTGGTGAATAACGTTTATCTGTTTTCAGGGGCGAGTCCGGTTCTTAAGTGGTTCGGCTCGCCCCTTTTTTAACTGGGGATATCAGATGCTGGAATCCATATTGGTGATCAAAGACGCCCTGCCTTATATACTGCAGGGGGCCCTGGTCACTGTAGGAATAGTAATTGGGGCTATGGGCATCGGGTTGATCCTGGGTGTTCCGGTGGCCGTTATCCAGGTCTATGCCCCCTGGGGGTTCCGCCTGTTGGCCGGCATGTATGTCTGGTTTTTTCGAGGCATCCCAGTCCTGGTTTTGCTTTTTTTGTTTTATTTTGGCCTGTTTTCATTGATGGGTCTGAACATAAGCGCCTTCCTGGCCGCAGTCATTGTTCTGGGTTTGCGGGGGGTGGCCTATCAGTCGCAGATATTTCGAGGAGCCATCCTGGCCCTGCCTCAGGGACAGATGAGGGCCGCCCGGGCCTTGGGCATGAGCGATATCCAGGCTATACAAAGCATTATCCTTCCCCAGGCCTTACGCTTATCCATTCCTGGTTGGTCCAATGAATATTCCATTGTGCTCAAGGATTCGGCCATTGCCTTTGTTTTGGGCACCTCGGAGATTATGGCCCGGACCCATTTTGTGGCTTCCCGGACCTATGAGCACCTTGGCCTGTACATAACGGCCGGGGCCATATTTTTCGTTTTAACCACCCTCGGGGTGCGTTGCCTGCGGGCTCTAGAAAGCAGGGTCAGCCTGCCCGGATATACAGCCCAAAGCTGATAATGACCAACGGGGAAAAAGATATGTCGGCTTCCAGTTTGCTCCAAGTCCAGGCCATAAGCAAGCAGTTCGGCAAGGATATTATCCTGGACCAAGTGAGCATGGAGATGAACAAAGGAGATCTCAAGGTACTCATCGGTCCCTCCGGAGGAGGTAAAAGCACACTTTTGCAATGTATCAATCTGCTCATCTTCCCGGATCAAGGACATATTGAACTGAATGGGCAACACATTTCCCCCCGGCGGACCAGGGACCTTTTGGCCTATAGACAACAGATCGGGATGATCTTTCAGGATTTCAATTTGTTTGATCACCTGACCGCCCTGGACAACGTCCGCATCGCCCTGCGCAAAGTGAAAAAGCTGAGTAAAGCCCGAGCCACCCTGAGGGCGGAACAGGAATTGGAGCGGGTAGGTCTGTCCGGGCAAGCCCAGCTCTATCCGGCTGAGCTTTCCGGAGGTCAGAAACAGCGGGTCTCTATTGCTCGGGCTCTGGCCATGGATCCTGTCCTTCTTCTTTTGGATGAACCCACCTCTGCCCTGGATCCTGAATTGATCGGGGAAGTGTTGTCCGTGATTCGGGATTTAAGCCAAAGCGGGATGACCATGCTTATGGCCACTCATCAGATGGGCTTTGCCCGGGCCCTGGCCCAGGAGATCCTGTTCATGGAAAAGGGACGTATTGTGGAGCATGGGCCCCCAAGCCTTCTTCTCAGCCCCGTTTCCAACGGCCAGAGCCGAACTCTTGATTTTTGTACCAAATTAAGTGAATTGTACGGCGAGAATCTGTAACTCATGGACACCGCGTTCTATTTTCAGGACCTCTTTCCGGCCCTCAACCAGGGATTGCTTGTTTCTCTGGCCCTGATTGCTCCTTCAGCCTGCATGGGGTTGCTGGTGGGAATCGGGGTGGGAACGTCCCGGGCCTTTGGGGGGCCCATCGCCTCTCGATTGGCAAGGGGCTATGCAGCCCTGTTCCGGGGCACCCCTTTGGTGGTCCAGCTGTTTGTCCTTTATTTTGGTTTGCCCAATGTGGGGATTTATCTTAGCCCATATGTGGCGGCGGTGATCGGATTTACTCTGTGCAGCGGGGCGTACCATTCCGAGTACATCCGGGGAGGACTCTTATCCATCAAAAAAGGCCAGGTGGCTGCAGCCCAGGCCCTGGGTTTTTCCACCTGGAAGACCATGCGCCATGTCGTTGTCCCTCAAGCTCTGCGCCGGGCCCTGCCTGGATGTGGTAACGAACTCATCTATCTTATCAAATATTCTTCCCTGGCCTATATCATCACCTGTATCGAACTCACAGGTGAAGGCAAGGTCATGGCCTCCAGGACCTTTCGTTTTACAGAAGTCTTTATGATCGTGGGCTTGTACTATCTGATCCTGGTCTCGTTGGCCACCATGGGCTTGCACTGGATGGAACGCCGCCTGGAAGTGCCCGGCTTTGGGCACAGCCGAAACTGACCCCCTTTTTTGAGCTGCAGTCCTGGCACGTAGGATTTCTCCCTTTATTTGACGAGCATGACCGGGCAGGAGGCCAGAATGCCCACCTTATGGCTGATGGTTCCCCATCCTTCAGTGGGGTTTTCCTGGTCAATACGGTGGGACTTCAGGAGGATGAGATCCACAGATTGTTCCAGGGCGAAACGAAGGATTTCGGCTACCCGGGAACCTAAAAGGACCTTGGGCTCGATGATGGCCAAGTGGGACTCATAGGGGGCACTGAGTTGAGCCATCTTTTTTTCGGCCCGCTTGGTCAGGGTAGAGTAGAATCGCTGGAAGTCTTCTGTATCATCGTCAGCAATGGTTTCGATGACATGAAGAAGGGTTATCCGCTGGCTGGGTTCGTAGTTTTTTTCCAATGACTGCATTTGAACGGCGATATCCAAGGCGTTTTTGGTTTCCTCGGTGCAATCCGTGGGGACGAGAATATGTCCGAACATGGGCGATCTCCTGGCTAAAAATATACCCGACGCGATGAGGACGAGGGTTGCCGACTGCGAAAACGGCCGAAGACAAAACCGATAAGGGCTGAGATGCCGATCACCCCGGCCCCGGAGAGAAACCAGCGCAGCTCATGGTCTGAACGTATGCTGTGCACCTTGGTTCGCAGGGCCTGATGATCACTGCTGACATTGGCCAGCCGCTCTTTGGTCTGTTTCAAGGCTGAACTGAGTTCGCGGTTCTCGGAACGGAGCTGATGAATGGTCGCTTGAGCCTTTGACGTAGATTGTTCCAGGGTCTCGATCTTGCCTTGCAGCTCTTGAATCTGAATTCTTTTGGGAACTTCCTGCATCACATAGCGCTTCAGGACCCATCCGGTTTGCCCCTGTTGGGTCCGGACCCGATACCAGGATGTTGTTTGGTCCAAGATTTGAAGAGGTGTGCCCGAAGGGAGCATCTTCACGATCTTTCGAGTAGCGTCTGGCCCGGAGCGCAGGGTGATTTCCAATGAATCGGTGACATACACGGTTCGGGCCGTGGCCTGGTTGGCCAAAAGCATAATACTGAGTACAAAGAGGCAAAGAAGAATAGTGCGCATGGTATCTTTGGTCCCATAAGTTTAAAATGATGCTTGCAAGAAAGCTTTGTGCAGCCAGCGGCGTGCATCTTCTTAAACCAATGGTAGCAAGAGCTGAGCGGAAACTCAATACGACAGGACCTGGTGGGGCGATTTCATGGTTTCATATGTAATATTTTCAACAATTTTAAGGGGTCACAGGACCAATGGGTCTTTCTTTGCCAATCGTGGGAATTGGCCAGGGCCGAAGACGGGCTTTGGAACTGGCTGCGGAATTTGAATTGCCTCTCATGGAGGAAGGGAGAAGCCAGGACTTACGCCTGGAGGTCAAGATCCACGAAGCACGGCTGTGCGGTTGTTTGCCTGGGGAGGAGGAAAAAAAAGTCCAGCCTGTCGGCAGTGATTTGGACCGGCTGGGCTTGCTCCCGGCAAACGTCAGCCGGGGACAAGTCCCTTTGTACCGAGCCGTCCTGGGTCCAAAAAAGGGGACGGGCAGAGTGGTCTTTGACATCACCGGCGGTCTGGGCCGGGATGCTTGGCTCCTGGCATCCATCGGCTGCTCCCTGGTGGTTATAGAACGAGAAGCGGTCATATTCGCCTTGCTCCGGGACGGTGTGGCTCGGGCCGGGATCGATGCTCAACATGTGGCCCGGAGGATACGACTGGTCCATGCTCAGGCCGGACACGTCTTGAGTCACACGGGATATGAGCCATGTGCCGGGACCAGTATCTGGCTTCCAAAGCCGCATGTGGTGTACATGGATCCCTTTTTTCAGTTTCACCGCAAACAAAAAGGAGCCAGTAAGCGTTCTTTGCAGGTGTTGCGACATGTAGCCGAGGAGTCGGAAATGGGGCAGGAGGGGGAGATCTTGAACGCGGCCCTCCAGGCTGCCGTGGAGCGGGTGGTGGTCAAACGGCCCAAGCTGTCCGTACCCTGGTCCACTGGGCATGGACGTCTGACGCACAGCATCCGGGGCCGGGGGTGTCGGTTCGATGTCTATCAGTCAATTACCAAATGATACTTGTGGGGCTTCTGGTAGTTGCCCAGGAGGGTGCCATGAACGTGAGTTCCGGGGTAGGCTTTGTTTGGGAGGGAGACCCGGTATCCGATGTGGTCCGGGCCGGACGGGAGGCGTGGATCAAAGGGCTGGTTCATGGCCAAAGCGGCAATTTCAGCCTGTGCCGCTCGGGCCGGATGTATATCTCCCGTTCCGGGGTGTGTAAAGGGCGAATGCATTCCGCGGATGTCCTCCGGGTGGAGCTGGAGGGTCAAAAGATCCTTGACCCTGGTCCGGTGTCTTCGGAGTCCAAAATGCATTTGGCCATCTACGCCGCTCAGCCCCGGGCCAGGGCTATTATCCACGTCCATCCAGTGTTTCTCCTGGCCCTGGAGCAGGTCGGGGCAGACATTCTGGAACTGGATCTGTATGAAGCGGCCCAAATCAGAAAGGAGTTGCTTCAGGCTCCGCCTTTGCCTCCGGGAAGCGATGATCTGGCTCAGGCTGTGGCTAAGGCCTCCATCCGGGCCCGGGCAGTCCACATGGCCAAGCATGGGCTGACCTGTTGGGGGGAAAGCCTGGAACAGGCCTTGAACCTGGCCGAAGAGGTTGAGGCCTTGGCCAAGATCCAGCTCCATGCCGGCCTGAGATCCTGGAGGAAGCAATGAAGAGGAGCCAAGCCCGATGGTCAGATCTTTGTGTACCTGCCTCCCAGGCTCTCAAACAGATAACGCCGGGGATGAGCATATTCCTCAGCAGCGGCCCGGCCGAGCCCAGAACCTTGATCCAGGCTTTGATGCAGGATCAAGGCGGCAGACTGCAGGATTTAGAACTCGTTCAACTAGTCAGTTTTGGAGATGCCATTTCCCTGGACACCATACGGAGTCAAAAATACAGGTTGAAGACCTTTTTCTCCGGGTGGGTGGCCAGCGAGGCCATCACCCAGGGCCATGTGGATCTCATACCCAGCCGTTTCTCCAGGATACCGGAACTCATCCGTAGTGGCCGACTGTCCATTGACGTCGCCTTTATTCAGCTTTCCCCTCCAGATAGTTCCGGATACTGCAGTTTGGGGCTGGCCGTGGATGTGGCCAGAGAAGCCATGGATCAGGCCCAGGTGGTGGTCGGAGAAATCAATGCCGACATGCCCCGCACCTTTGGAGATACCTTTGTTCATTTATCTGAACTGGACGTTTTGGTCCAATCCGAGGCCGAGCCCTTCGTTGTCCCCCGCAGGCCGGTGGATGCCGTCTATGACCGAATAGGGGAGAATGTGGCCTCAATTATTGACCACGGCAGTTGCCTGGCTTTTTCCATCGGGCCGGTATACGAGAGCTTAAGCCAATACTTGCAATCCAAGAGACATCTGGGGATTCATACCCCTTTTTTTACCGATGCGGTCATGGAGCTTGTCCGCAGCGGGGCAGTGGACAATCGGAACAAGCGGGTCTTCACCGGCAGATCAGTGGCCTCGTACGCCCTGGGATCAGTCGAGCTTTTGACTTGGCTGGATGAAAATCCCTTTGTCGATTTCCAGCCTATGGGCAAGGTTTTTGACCCGGCCTATATAGGGAGAAATCCGCAGTTTGTGACCGTATTGCCGGCCCGAAAAGTTGACCTTTCCGGACGGATCGCCTTGCACAGCGGCCCGGGAAACGTCACGGCCGGACCAGGAGAAGCCGCGGATTTTGTCAACGGAGCCGAACTCTCAGCCGGAGGCATGACCGTTATCGCTTTGCCCAGCCAGAATCTGGAGGGAAAGTCCAATATCAGGCTGTCTGTGGAGCAGTATCCCAATCTGTTCAGCCTGCGGGAGGCTGTGTTCGCTGTGGTTACTGAATACGGTGTGGCTTGGCTGCGGGGACGTTCGGTTCGGGAGAGGGCTATGGGCCTTATCGATATCGCCCATCCGGAGAAGAGGATTGGTCTAGTGGATGAGGCCAAGGAAGCTCGGATTTTGTATCCGGATCAGGTCTATTTGGAGTCGGCGGGCAAACTGTATCCTGCAAATATCATCACCCAACATGTGTTCGCCACCAATGTGCACATCCGGTTTCGACCCATCAAGCCCTCGGATGAGGATGAAATGCGCCGCCTCTTTTACCGGTTTTCCGATCAGGCCGTATATTACCGCTATTTCACGCCACTCAAGACCATGCCTCACAGTCGGATGCAGGAATACGTGAATATCGATTACCAGAACACCATGTCCGTGGTCGGCCTGGTCGGACCGCAAGGAGAAGGACACATCGTGGCCGAGGGTCGATATGTGAAGCAATCCGACTCGGCCTGGGCCGATTTGGCCTTTCTGGTGGATGAAGAATATCAAGGCCTGGGTGTGGCCACATATTTGTTTCAGCTCCTGGCCCGGGTGGCTAAGGACCGTTGCCTGCTGGGATTTACCGCCGATGTCCTGGTGGGGAATAAGGCCATGCTCCGGGTCTTCGAGAAAGGAAGCTCCAAGGCCGAGGTGCATATGGAGGGCGGGGTATATACTGTGCACATCCCTTTTGAAGATAACCCGGCCTGTTCGATTGAGGAGGGTGAAGGTTGACAGGTGTCAGCTTTGCCTCCGGCAAACCTGACACCTGAAACCTCAGAACCACTATCCCTTGCGAATAGGTTCAATAACCACAGTTACCCGCCGGTTGGCGGCAGGATTGGAGGAGATGGGCTGGGATTCCCCGTAGCCGACGGTTGTAATCCGCCATTCCTCGACCCCTTGCTGCATGAGAGCATTTTTCACCGCCTGGGCCCGCCGTTCGGAAAGGTGTTGATTATACTCTTCAGGTCCCGAGGCATCGGTGTGCCCTTCCACTCGAATGGTGGTCTGCGGATATTGATTCAAGACATTGGCTACCCGGGAAATTTCAGTTTGTCCTCCTGGTTTAATGGAGGCCGAATCAAAGTCGAAGAGGACTTCAGAATCAAAGGTAGCCCGTAAGACATCGCGGTCCCGCTGAATGCTGGTGGCTTCAGACTGAGCCGCAACCTGTTGCAGGGCCTGCTCCTGCCGATCCATATAGGCACCGATTTGATTCCCGGCCAGACCGCCGACAGCCGCTCCGATGCCGGCACCGATGAGTGTTCCTTCTGTATCACCGCCAATAACCTGGCCCAAAAGAGCGCCCAGCCCGGCCCCTGTAGCCGCGCCAACAGCAGTTCCCTGCTGTTGTTTGCTGGGCGAGGCGCAGCCGGATAACCCGGCCGCCACCAGGCAGATAAACAAAAACACAATCAAGCCCCGTCGTTGCATAACCGTTCTCCTTCTTTTCATCTGTTGCATGCTCGTGACAACCTTTTCTTTGAAGTTTAAATTGTACAGGGTATACAAAGCAAAGTCCACATACCCTTCTGATCCTGAAGGCGCACAGGTTCTCCATCCATACATACTGAGTATAGAAGGTGTGATTCAGCCCTGAAGATATGGGTTGAAATAGCCATAGCCCAGATCGGGGAATTCTCTTTTCAATCGCTGCAGGAGGTTTTTCAGGCCCATGGCCGGTGAATCGGTGTGGGGCAGGAGGTGAAGATAGATCTCCGGGTCCAGGTTCAGATTGCGCCACTGGATATAATCCACTCCGGTCCTGGAAATAAGATCACTCAAGGCGCGGTATTCGATTTCCGAATCGCTGACCCCGGGGAAGTATAAGAAGTTTAAAGATACGAAGATGTTGTGTTTATTGGCAATCCGAATACATTCCAGGACGTCAGAAAAGGTGTAGGACTTGGGACGGTAATAGGCGGTATAAAAATCTTCCCGGGCGCTGTTGATGCTCACCCGGATGGAGTTCAGGCCGGCCCGGGCCAGGGCGGGGATGGCTTCTGGTCGGCTGGCATTGGTGTTTATATTCACTGTTCCCCGGCCTCCATGGTCCCGGAAAGAGGAAACCGCTTCCTGGATGAGCTCGCTTTCGGTCAGCGGCTCGCCCTCGCATCCCTGCCCAAAGGAAAAGATGGGCCTTTCTTCCTGCCCGGCATGATGGTGCATGATTTGGGAAATCTCTTCCGGGCTGGGGCGGAAAGCGATCCGTTCCTGAGTGGCCGGAAATCCGCTCCCTTCATCCTGCTTGGAGATACATCCCACACAGGCGGAGTTACAGGCCTGGGCCGTAGGCAGGGGGGCCTCATACCGGCCAATGGCCAGATTCTTGGCCGCCGGGCATCCGTAGGTCAAAGCGCAGTTGGTCAGATGGCGGATCAGGCGGTTGTCCGGATAGGTGTGCAAAAGCCGGCGAGCTCCCCGCTGTATGGCCTTGGGAGAAATGCGGGAAAAGTCCTGCCGGGGGTCGTCATCAACTTTTTGAGCACAGAGGTAGAAGTTTCCGTGGGCAAAGCCGAGGGCCCCGTAGGCGAATAAAGGAAGAGGGCACGGGGCATCACAGGCCGCATAGGCAGCCAAGCCGCTTAATGTGTATCCCGGGCAGACAAAGGCGGACACGGCCAGCCCTTCAGATTCCACAATCGATCCTGTTTCCTGGTCCCAGCCCAAGGCTCGGCGGCCGGGAAGCAGGAACAAGTCACTCCCCGGAGGCAAGGGAATGCATTCATCCGGTCTGGGCGGAAGGATCTCCCGTCCTTTGCGGCAGAGCATAGCCAAGGAAGGGTGATCAAATATCTGGCCTTGGGCGTCAGCATACACTAAGCGGGGAAGGGATCGTCGGTTCTTGGTCATAGATGACTAGCCGCGGGCTGATCGGTCCGCAACAAAAAAGGCAGGTCCGGATTCTCCGGTCCTGCCTGAAAAGATTATTCCATTGCAGCTGCCAAGTTACCGCTTGGAGTATTGGTACTTTTTGCGGGCTCCAGGTTGGCCGTACTTTTTACGTTCTTTGACCCTGGCATCCCTGGTCAGCAGTCCCTTTGGCTTTAAAGCCTTGCGCAAGTCTTGATCGTAATCTTCCAGAGCTCGACTGATCCCATGCCTGACAGCCTGAGCCTGTCCGGAAATGCCGCCTCCGGTGACATTGACCCGGATATCGAACTTGTCCGGCATATTGACCAGCTTTAAGGGTTGATTGATGATCATGCGCAGGGTTTCGCGGGGAAAGTATTCGTCCGCAGGGCGGCCATTGATTTCAATCTTTCCGCTTCCTGGATAGAGACGGGTGCGGGCAATGGCGTTTTTTCGTTTTCCGGTTCCGTAAAAAAATTCTTGGCTCATGCTAGACTCCGAAGTTCCTCTTTAGGAGAGTTCAATGGTCGTGGGCTGCTGGGCTAGATGGGGGTGTTCCTGGCCGGCATACACTTTCAGTTTCTTAAGTTGGGCCCGGCCCAGACGAGTCTTGGGCAACATCCCGCGCACGGCCTTGTGGATGACCTGTTCCGGTTTGGTTTGCAGCAAATTTTTCAAGGTGGTCTCTTTCAGGCCTCCGGGGTAGCCGGAGTGACGGTAATACTTTTTGTCTTCCAACTTGGTTCCGGTAACCCGGATCTTGTCGGCATTGATAACCACTACAAAGGCCCCGTTGTCCACATGGGGTGTAAAGTCCGGCCGGTCCTTACCCCGGAGCTTGGTGGCCACGATGGAGGACAAACGGCCCAGGACTTGATCCTTGGCATCCACCAGGATCCATTCCCGGTTTACATCTTCCTTGCGAACGCTATATGTCTTGAAGGTGTTCATGCACAGCTCCCCCTCGAGAAATTGGAAAAAGAGATATCTACCTTTGGATGGCCTGAGTGTCAAGGAAAAAATCTGGTGGAACCAAGCTGATTTTTTCCAGTCATGTCCTTCAACCAGTCACAAAAAGAGCAGAAAATATGATACGGAAGAATCTTATGCAGCTCATTTTTTCCGGGTCGTTTATGAAGCGCTGGAACGACAAGTTGCGGCCGGTGGAGCTCTGGGAAGTGGACAAGCAGGCCCACAAGATGATCACAGCCTGGGCCTTGTACCAGGAGAATATGTCTCAATGCTCCTCGGCCCAGGAACGTTTGGATTTGGGGCGAGAGATTATTGAAGGGGGCATTTTTGAATACCTGTACCGATTGGTGATCACAGACATCAAACCCCCGGTATTTTACCGGATCAAATCCAACCCCGAGCATTACCGGCAGCTGACGGAGTGGGTATTGGAGCAGCTGCAGCCGCGGGTGCAGTCCCTGGGGCAGGAATTTTGGCAGCGGCTGCAGGAATATTTTACTGGTTACGAATCCGAAGGACTGAGTCGGGAGATCCTGGCCGCAGCTCATTTGTATGCCAGCCAGTGGGAGTTTCAGCTCATTCGGGGCATAAATCCCTGGGATGAAGAACTGGCGGACATCGAAGAGGCTTTTGAACATGGTCTGGATGGATACAGTCATGTCCAGGGCCTGCCTCAACTATTGGATGCAAAAAACAATGCCTTGGGCCGTTTTCTGCGCCAGTGCGGACAGTTGCGTTTCCAAAAGCGCTGGTCCCAAACCCCCCGCATACCAGAGACGTCTGTCTTGGGGCATATGTTCATCGTTGCCTCCTATGCCTATTTCTTTAGTCTGGTCAATGGATCATGCCCGGCAATGAGCCATAATAATTTCTTTGCCGGGCTCTTTCATGATCTTCCGGAGCTTTTGACTCGGGACATCATCTCTCCGGTCAAGAGATCGGTGGCAGAAATCGGAGACTTAATCCGAAAATACGAGGAGCATGAAATTCAGCACAGGGTGCTGGAGTTATTGGAAGCAGGAGGGTACGCCCATATTGCCTGCAGGCTGCATTACTTCCTGGGTTTGGAGTTCGGGTCCGAGTTTGTTCCTACTGTGGTCCAGGGGGGACGAGCCAGATGTGTGCAGCGAGAAGAGCTCATGCGTAGCTGGAACGCGAGCGAGTTCGATCCCAAGGACGGTGAATTGTTGAAAGTATGCGACAGTCTGGCCGCGTTCATCGAGGCCTATACGGCCATGCGGAACGGGATCACCACCGATCAGCTCAGCCAAGCAGTGTGGCGGATCAGAAAGGATTACGGCCAGTCCGATCTGGGAAACGGCCTGCACATTGGCAGTTTGCTGGCTGATTTTGATTAGTTTGGGCTGTTTTTTTCATTTTTTTTGAATGAACCTGAAAATTCTGCTTGACTTCCTCTGGTTGACTTGAAATAGTGTGGGAATCAGTGGAAACTTGTGGGAGGAATCAGCGTGGAATTTTGGGGGCATTCTTTTCGAAATCTGGACAGCAAGGGCCGCCTCATGCTCCCACCCGACTTTCGGGAAGTACTCCTGGATCGGGACCAATCCGGCCGGGTTATGCTCACCCGCTTTGACGAATGTGTTTATGGATACGCCCTCGCGGATTGGGAACATATTGTCAAGAGCTTTCAGCATCTGAACCTGGCCCGCACCGAAATGCGCAGGTTTCAACGCTTTTTTTTGGGTGGGGCCATGCAGGTTCCCATGGATAAGCAGGGCCGAATCCTCATTCCTCCTCATTTGCGTAAATATGCCGCTTTGGATAGAGAAGCCGTCCTGGCCGGAAGCGGGCGGCATTTTGAAGTATGGGACATGCAGAGATACGAAAAAGAGATGGAGTACTTCGATCAGAGTGCAGATCAGATCATGACTGAACTGACTGAAAACGGCTATGAGCTCAGGTTGTAATCCGGAAGGGTACACCCATGTCCCGGTCATGGTCGACCGGGTGGTGGAATGGATCATTCCGGGACCTGACGGATTGTATATAGATACAACCCTGGGGATGGGGGGTCACACCCTGGCCCTGCTTCAAGCCGGGGCGGGCAGGATTCTGGCTCTTGATCGGGACCTTTCGGCCCTGGAAGTGGCTCGAGGGCATATTGAGCAAGCCGGGTTTGAGGACCAAGTCCTTTTCATGCATGCCCGGTATGAGGATCTGGCTCGGGTTATGACCGAAGTGGGGGTGAAGAAAGCCCAGGGCTTGGTTTTGGATGCCGGGGTCTCCTCCCTGCACCTGGACGATCCAGCCCGCGGGTTCAGCTTTATTCACGACGGTCCCCTGGATATGCGCATGGATACAAGCTCGGGAACCAAAGCCGCTGATCTGGTCAATCGAGCCTCAGAGCAGGAGCTGAAGCGGATAATTGGGGAGTATGGGCAGGAGCCTATGGCCGGACGCATTGCCCGGCACATCGTTCAAGAGCGTCGCAAGGGATGGATTGGGAGAACAGGACATTTGGCCAAGGTAGTCAGCCTGGCCTATCCAGGGAAAAGAAGGGCTCAGTCCAGAAACCACCCGGCCACGAAGGCTTTTCAGGCCCTGCGTATTGCCGTCAACCGGGAACTGGAGGGCCTGGAGTCTTTGCTCGCGGAAATGCCGCGGCTTTTGGCCCCCGGGGCCAGAGCGGTGATTATCAGTTTCCATTCTCTGGAGGACAGAATCGTCAAGCATGGGTTCCGAAGACAGGCCAAGGGTTGCGTATGCCCCCCGGATCAACCGGTGTGCACATGCGAACCCAAGCCCCGGATCAAGGTACTGACCAAAAAGCCTCTTCTGCCGGGACCGGAGGAAATACAGGCCAACCCGAGGGCTCGGAGCGCTAAGATGCGGGTGGCAGAGGTTTTATAGAAGGAGGAGGAGATGCTGAAAAAAAAGCTCTTAACCTGTCTGGGTCTGGGGGTGACGGCTTTGGTTTTGGGCATTTGCCTGGTGTGGATCAATCTGGAGCTCGTTGATCTGTCCTACAGCATCAAGGAAGTCCACGATGTTCTGGAGAGTGAACAGGAACTCAAGGCCAAGCTGGAAGTGGAGCACATGAATCTCCTTTCCTTTTACCAACTTCAAAAGAAAGCTGCCCAGATGGGTTTGCATCCTCCTCAAGGTGGACAGGTACGCATTATGGACGCGCGGTGACTTGGTATAAAACTCGATTTTGTTGTTCAGCTGAAGCCATTCACAAACCGTCATTTTGGATCAATCTGGGAAAACGTTTTTTGGGGCGCTTGGGACCAAAAATTATGTCAGATTTGCCGGAGGCAAAGCTGACAAGAGAGGAACTGTGCCTGGATCAAGAAAAAGAAGAAACTCCGCGGCCCAGACCCGGGATTGGTCCAAGGCCAGGATAATAATCCTTGGAGCCTTGCTGGCCGTAGTCTGGAGCGGCTTGTGGGCCCGAGGCTTCTACATTCAGATCCTGCAAGGTCCGGCCCTGGCCGTACGGGCCAGTTCCCAGCACTGGGGCCAAGAATCAGTCTATGGTCAACGCGGGGAAATCTTTGACCGCAATGGTGACCTGTTGGCCAAAAGTGTTCGAGTCAAGTCCGTTTTCGCTCGGCCAAGCAAGATAGACAAGGGCCAAGAAACTGCCAACGCTTTGCAAAACATCCTGGGTGGAACCCGAGCCCAATGGTTGAAACGGCTTCAATCCAGCTCCGGCTTTGTCTGGCTCAAACGCCAGATTTCGGATCAAACCGCGGCTAGGCTGGAGGCTTCAGGCCTGAATGGGGTATTTTTGACAGAAGAACAAAGCCGCTTCTATCCTCAAGGGCATTTGGCCGGACAGCTTTTGGGTTTTGTAGGGGTAGACAATCAGGGGCTGGAAGGTCTGGAGCTGTCTTTCGACCCACATCTGAGCGGGGAGAAGCATTCTTTCGTCGTGCAGCGGGACGCAGCCGGCCATATCCTGTATGCACCCGGCCAGTCTCTTGGGGACTGGGCCGGAGACAATCTGCACCTCACCCTGGACTCCCACATCCAATACGCGGCCGAGGTGGCTTTGGACCGGGCTGTGGATAAATATAGAGCCAACTCCGGCACCTGCCTGGTTGTGGAGGTGGAAAGCGGAGAGATTCTGGCGTGGGCCCAGGCTCCGTTGTTCAACCCCAATGCATACCAAGCCTCCAGCCCCAAGATCTGGCGAAACCGCCTGGCTGTGGACGAGTTTGAGCCCGGCTCCACTCTCAAACCTGTCATGGTGGCCTCGGCATTGGAGCACAATGTGGTCGATGCCCGGTCCATTTATTTCTGTGAAAATGGGAAATGGCGGTACAAGGGGCGGACGGTCAAGGATACCCATGAATACGCCTGGCTGTCAGTTTCTCGGATTATACGTTATTCAAGTAACATAGGGGCAGGGAAAATAGGATTGGACCTGGGAGAAAAACGCTATTATGACACCTTACATTCCCTGGGACTAGGCCAAAAGACAGGGCTTAATCTGCCTGCTGAAAATAGTGGCATCCTGCGTACTCCTGGACATTGGAACGAAGTGGATCTGGTTTCGGCCAGCTTTGGCCAGGGGATAGCTGTGACCGGTCTGCAGTTGGCTCAGGCCTATCTCAGCCTATGCTGCAAAGGAGTTTGGCGTCCTTTACACTTGATCCAAGATCCGATCCAGAGTCGACCTCCGGCCAGGCGGGTTTTTTCTTCGACCACGGCCAACCAGGTCCTGCATATGCTCCATGATGTGGTCCAAGAGGACGGGACCGGAACTCAGGCCAGGATCCAGGGTATTAGGGTGGGAGGAAAAACCGGAACGGCCCAAAAGGCCAGTCCGGATGGAGGATACGGACACAAATATATAGCCTCTTTTGTTGGTATTTTTCCCGCCCTGCAACCCAGGTATTTGGTAGTGGCCGTGGTTGATGAACCAGGCCCTCAACATTACGGAGGGATTGTGGCCGCACCGGTAGTCAGGACGGTGGGAAAAGAGCTTATGGCTGAGTCCGGGATTCGAAAATACCAGAACGCTTCCCAGATCCAAGACCAGGGAAAACAAGGGCAACATTCCTTGCGGGCTCGCATCCGGCCGCAAGATCCTGTTTCCGCTCCAAGTTGGAAAAAAGGCCAAAGCGTTCCCGATCTGTGTGGACTCCCTGTACGCAAGGCCCTGGAGGTCCTGGCCGGATATGGGGTAATGCCCAAATTGGAAGGTCAGGGAGTGGTGGTGACCAGGCAACGACCGGCTGCAGCAAGCGATCCCGCGGATGTACAGGAAAAGGAATGGACCCTGTGGCTTTCTCATACCGTGGGGAAGGAGGAGGCCTCCTAGGTGATACATAGGCCTCAAATCATTTCTGAGCCATCTGCTCAGTGGGAAGATTTACTCCACTCCGTCCAAACCGGAGCTGAGATACGCACCCATTCCGGACAAGTTAAGCCGGGGGATGTCTTTGTGGCCCTTCCCGGGACTCAAACCGACGGATCCCTGTATATCCCCCAGGCCGTTCAGAACCGGGCAGCCTGGGTGGTTTATCCGGAGCATATCCGACCGGTCCGCAGAGAGTCCGAAGTCCGTTTTGTGCCCTGCCGGGACGTTGTCTCCGCCTTGGGGCAACTGGCGGCGGCCAGATACAGAACTGACTGCAGCAGACCTTTTTTGATTGGAATAACCGGGACCAACGGCAAGACCACGGTCAGTTATCTGATCGAACACCTGTTCCGATCTGCCGGTCAAGAATGCGGAGTTATCGGAACCATCAGCTACCGCTGGAAAGGGAGGGAGAGGGCGGCGGATCTGACCACCCCCGGATGTTTGGACCTGCACGCTATGCTGGCCCAAATGGCCGCGGAGGGCGTGGAGGTGGCGTGTATGGAAGTTTCATCCCATGCCCTGGCTCAACGGCGGACGGCCGGTTTGGTTTTTGATCTGACCGTATTCACCAATTTAACCCAGGATCATCTGGATTATCATCAGGACATGGAATCCTATTTTCAGGTCAAGTCACAATTGTTCACCGCCACCCGCAGCCCGTCCGTTTTAAATTTTGACGACCCCTACGGTTATAGATTGGCTGAGTGGGCCAGGCCGGGCCGCGGATTTTCCCTGACAAAAAAGAGGATTATGGGCTGGCCTTGTCTGCAGGGTCGGGTGGAGCGCCTGGATCGGACCGGACAGGTTTTGATCATGGAGGATGAAAATCACGGGACCTGGTCTTTGCGCTCCGGACTAGTGGGCAGACACAATGCCTGCAACCTTCTGACTGCCCAGGCCGTAGGCCTTGAACTGGGGCTTGAGCCAAGGCAATTGCTGTCTTTGGAGTCATTCACCGGTCCACCTGGTCGGCTGCAACGAATCTTCAACCCACAAGGACTGGATATATTTGTGGATTATGCCCACACCCCGGACGCTTTGGATAATGTCCTGTCCACGGTCAAGGAATTGGACTTTGAGCGTCTGTTTGTGGTTTTTGGATGCGGAGGGAACCGGGATCCAGGCAAGCGTCCCCTTATGGGGCGGGCGGTGGCCAGACACGCGGATGTGGCTGTTTTAACCTCGGATAATCCCAGGCATGAAGATCCGGAACAGATCATGCAATCCGTCTTGCCTGGACTCAAAGGTTGTCCGCGCGTCAAGCTGCTTGCGGATCGTCGGCAAGCCATCCTCTGGGCCCTGGAAGCTTTGGGGCCTAAGGATGCCTTGATTATTGCCGGAAAAGGCCATGAATGCACACAACAGATCGGTGATCTCAAAAGGCCTTTTAGCGACGAGCAGGTAGCCTTGGAATGCCTGCAGGGAATGGTGGATTAACATGAAGCTCAGTTTGGCCCAGATCGGTCAGGCCATGCAAGCGGTGGGGGACTTTGAGAACTCCCAGGACCTGGTGGCCTCAAGGGTGCAGACGGACAGTCGCCTGGTTCAGCCCGGGGATCTGTTTGTGTGTATTGCGGGGCAGCGTTTCGATGGGCACAACTTCGCCCGGGAGGCAGTGCATAAAGGGGCCTTGGCTGTGGTGGTGGAGCGCCCGCTCTTGGACTTGTCTTCGGATGTGCCCATGCTTCTGGTCCAGGACTCCATTCAAGCCCTGGCCGACCTGGCCTCGTATTGGAGGCGGCAGTTCCAGGGCCGGGTGATAGCTGTGACCGGTACGGCTGGCAAGACATCAGTCAAGGAGATGATTGCTTCCATCCTGGCCCAGGCAGCGGTGGTGGACAAAAACTATAAGAATTGGAACAACTTACTGGGCGTTTCTTTGTCCGTTTTGGGCATGCATGGTCGGGAGGACTATTGGGTTCTGGAGGCCGGGGTGAGCGAATGGGGGGAGATGGAGGCCCTGGCCGCAGTCTTGGCCCCGGATGTAGCCGTCATGGTCAACGTGGGGCCGGCCCACTTGCAGGGCCTTCAATCAGTTGAGGGGGTAGCCAGGGAAAAAATTCGGCTGGTGGAGGCAGTACCTCCGGGAGGAGCGGCCGTGATCAGCAGTGACTACCCGGAGCTTATGCAGGTGATGCCTGGCCGAGAAGATTTCCGAATACTGACCTTCTCCACCCGAACCGAGGTCCCGGGGGACTTTCGCCTGGACGGTATGGGCAGAGACTGGGCTGGAGAATGCAAAGTGCGCATTGAAGAAGAAAGTGACGGTTTTGTCCTCCAACTGCCGGGTGATATGCCCTGGATCGGGGAAAACGTCCTGGCCGCTTCCGCTGTGTCCCGGCATTTGGGATGTTCGGTCTTGGATATTCAAACCGGTCTGTCTCATGTTCGACTGCCAGAGCATCGGGGACACTTGGTCAAATACGGCCGGCTGACCATCCTTGACGACTGCTACAACGCCAATCCTCTCTCCATGCGCTGGGCCCTGGATTGGGCCCGGGAAAGGGCCGGCTCCGATCCTTTGATCCTCATCCTGGGGGAAATGAAGGAACTCGGGGACCAGGCTGAATCCTGCCATATCGATCTGGGATTCTGGGCCGGGCAGACCGGCGCGGACCACGTCTTGTACTTTGGAAATTACGGGCAGTGCTTCCACCAAGGATTCGACTTGGCAGGGGGGAAGGCTTTTCATCATATCCAAGGCCCGGAGGATTTTATCCGTTTGTGGCCAAAACTGGGGATCAACTCCGGCCTGGTGCTGGTCAAAGGGTCACGGGGTTGCGCCCTGGAGCGTTTTGTCCACCTTTTACAACAGGAAATCAGGGCATGATTTATCACCTCCTCTATCCTTTAAGCGAATACATTGGTCTGTTCAATGTTTTTCGATATATCACTTTTCGGTCCATTTATGCCCTGCTCACGGCTCTGATTGTGACCATTATCGTTGGTCCGCGGTTCATCGCCTGGCTGCGACATATAAAATGCGGTCAGTACATCCAGGAGGACGGACCGCAAAATCACTTCAGCAAGGCCGGGACACCAACTATGGGCGGTTTGCTTATCGCGTTTTCTCTTTTAACCAGTGTACTGCTCTGGGGCAACCTGACGAATGTCTACCTATGGCTGACGATTTTTGTTTTTGTCGGCTTTGGGTGCATCGGTCTTTGGGACGATTGCCTGAAGGTGGTGGGCAAGAGGAACAAAGGGATCAGTGTCAAGCAAAAATTTTTGGCCCAGTTTACCGTGGCTGCAGCCACTATTGCCGTCCTCATTCTGCTACCCGGATACTCCAGCACCTTATATGTGCCCTTTTTCAAGTGGCTGCAGCCCAATCTGGGTTGGTTCTATTTGCCGTTTGCTTTGGTGGTCATTGTCGGTTCATCCAATGCAGTCAATTTGACGGACGGATTGGACGGGTTGGCCATCGGGCCGACTGTTGTGGTCGGCGGGTGCCTGGTCCTTTTCGTCTATGTGGCCGGTCATGTGCGCATCGCCGAGTATCTTCAGGTGGCCTATGTGCCGGGAGTGGGGGAAGTGACCGTGTTTTGCGGGGCCCTGGTCGGGGCTGGATTGGGCTTTTTGTGGTTTAATGCCTATCCGGCCCAGGTGTTCATGGGGGATGTGGGAAGTTTGAGCCTGGGGGCGGCTATCGGATTTATTGCCATCTTGTGCAAGCAGGAATTGGTCCTTCTTTTGGTGGGCGGACTCTTTGTGATTGAGACCTTATCTGTAGTGGTCCAAGTAGGGTATTTCAAGTTGACCGGGGGGAAGCGGTTTTTTCGCATGGCTCCAATTCATCACCATTTTGAGCTCACTGGAGTACCGGAGTCCAAAATCATCGTCCGTTTTTGGATCTTGTCCATTCTCCTGGCCATGCTGGCCTTAAGTACATTGAAGTTGCGATAAAAATTTGCTGCAGTGATGAGGAGTACATATGTGTTTGCTGCTTCGAACCTTTTGTATTGAGCATTGGCTCTGAGTATTTCGAAATTCCAGCTTCAGGCTTTCTGGGAGGGATCTCGGATCTTATATGGGATGTGCACAACTGGCCAACAGACCTTTTGATTTTGCCCGGAATAAGGATTGTCCTATGACCGTGGTCGGGGCCGGGCGTTCCGGACGAGCGGCGGCGGCCTTGTCGGCTAAGGCCGGGGCAAAAGTGCGTCTTGCAGAAGCCAACCCCAAGGCTGTTTCCGAAACAGAGCGCAGCCAGCTTTCAGCTCAAGGCATAGACGTAAGAATCGGTCCACATTCTCAAGCAGACTTTGCTACAGCCGAATTGGTGGTTCTCAGCCCGGGTATCGCCAAAGGGAAGATCGCCCCTTTCCTGCCCAAATCAAGCCATGTCCCGATCATATCCGAACTGGAGCTGGCTTTGGGCTGGATCAGGGAACCTGTTATCGCCGTGACCGGAACCAACGGGAAGACGACCACGGTGAGCTTGATCGCTCATATCTTAAGGGCTTGCGGCCTGGCTTGCTTTGCAGGAGGAAATATCGGCACCCCATTATCCGAATACGTTTTGGCCGGAAAGGTGGCAGAGGTGTTGGTCTTGGAAGTGAGCAGCTTTCAGTTGCAACATACCTTTTCTTTGCGACCCAGGGTGGGCGTATGGCTCAATTTTTCCCTCAACCACCTGGACCACCATCAAGATGTAGAGGAGTACCGGACGGCAAAACGGTCCCTGTTCATCAACCAGACCCCTGAAGACAGGGCCCTCATTCATGCCAGCCTGTGGCCTGAGGTCCGGGATACAAGCCTGACCCGGGCCGAGATCACTGTGTTTGACCGGGAACATGCATTCACCGCTCCGCAGTTGCCGGGAGCTCACAATAGTTCCAATTTGGAGGCCGCCTATTTGGCCTGTTCCCCTTGGGGGGTCTCGGTGTCCCAGGCTCAGGAGGCCTTTTCCAGCTATGTTCCCTATCCTCATCGCCTGCAGGCGGTCAGGGAGATAGACGGGGTGCTCTTTGTCAATGATTCCAAGGCAACCACTGTGCACGCTTTGCAGGCGGCCTTGGGCAGCTTTGACCGGCCTATCCATCTCTTGGCCGGAGGCCGGTATAAAGGCGGGGATTTGCGGGCAGCGGTCGAGCTCATTCAAAGGCAGGTGCGCAGTGTGACCTTGTTTGGGGAAAGTAGGGAGATCTTTGTTCAGGCCTGGGAAGGTATTGTCCCTATGCACTGGCTGCCGAATCTGGAGGAAGCCGTGGTCTATGCGGCCGGGCTGGCTGTTCCCGGAGATGTGGTGCTTTTGTCTCCGGCCACGTCCAGCTTCGATCTGTTCACCAATTACGTCGCCAGAGGGGAGGCATTTATCCGGGCGGTCGAGAGACTTGTGCATACGTAGCGAATTGAGAGTATCCGTCTGAACTTCTGGACAAGGGAGCTGAATGCCTACAATTGCGAAAACAAAAATGCAGGAGGCAAGCCCAGGATTATGAGGGAGACCGTAGAGCAGGAAAAGATCCGGGATATGGCCGACTGGTGGCTGGTTGGCTCGGCCTTGTGCCTCATGGGCTTAGGGCTGGTTATGGTCTTCAGCGCCAGCGGGGTCATGGCCGAACGTCAGTTTGCCGATGGAGATCATTTTTTCCTGCGTCAATCCGGGTTTGCTGTTTTGGGCCTGGCAGTTATGTGGATAGCGGCTCAAATTCCCATGGGCCTGATCTATAGATTCGTTTATGTGTGGTTGTTGGCCGCCTTTATCCTTCTCGGCCTGACCCTGACCCCCTCGGGAGTTCAGGCCGGAGGGGCCAGCAGGTGGCTGGATCTAGGCAGCTTTTCCCTGCAGCCTTTGGAACCGGCCAAAGTGGCCTTGGTCTTGTATTTGGGCTACTTCTTAAGTCACAAACAGGACAAGATGAAGACATTTAGCGTCGGCTTTCTTCCTCCCTTGATCATCACCGGACTTTTGGCCGGTCTGCTTCTCATGCAGCCCGATTTTGGAGGGGCTGTGTTTATGGCCATGCTGTTTATGATTATGAGTATGGTTGGGGGGACCCGCTTGGTGTACCTCTTGAGTTCAGGGCTGTTTGGTCTGGGGGCCGGGGTCTATATGATCGCCAACTCTCCCTATCGGCTCAAGCGATGGCTGGCTTTTCTGGATCCCTTTCAAAACGCCGCAGATGCTGGATATCAGGTGGTTCAATCCCTGTATGGCTTGGGTCTGGGCGGCTTGTTCGGCCAAGGTTTGGGGGCCGGAAAACAAAAGCTCTTTTTTTTGCCTGAAGGGCATACCGATTTCATCGTGGCTGTTTTGGGGGAAGAGCTGGGCTTTGCCGGTTTATCCATCCTGTTTATCTGCCTGGGAGTGTATATGTTCCGGGCTTTGACCATTTCTTTGGGTCAAGAGAATCTGCAGGATAGGTTTACCGCTTTAGGATTGTGTCTGGTGGTGGCCCTGGGAGGGCTGCTCAATCTAGCCGTGGTTATGGGGGCGGTTCCTCCAAAAGGCCTGCCCATGCCCTTTATCAGTTACGGGGGCTCCAACTTGATTGTGGCCTGCTTGTGTACCGGTCTGTTGGTAAATATCGAACGCCGGGGCAGGAGGTAACGTGGACCGAGTCGTGCTCAGCACTGGAGGGACGGGTGGTCATATCTTTCCGGCCTTGGCTGTGGCTGAGAGTATTCGGGAATCATTTCCCCGGGCTGAGCTCCTGTTTTTGGGCAGTGAACATGGGCCGGAGGGCAGGCTGGCCCGGGAGGCCGGAATTGCCTTCGTCGGGCTTCCGGCTCGAGGGATATTGGGGCGCGGGCTGCGTTCTTTGGGCTCGATCTGGTGGATGGTTCGGAGTATGACCCGCTGCTGGCGAACGTATGCCCGGTTTCAGCCCCATATTGTGGTTGGGTTTGGCAGCTACGCCTCTTTCGTTCCTGTATTGCTGGCGGCCTGGAAACGGATTCCCACTGCTGTGCACGAACAAAACGCCTATCCTGGAGTCACCAACCGGGTCTTGAGCAAACGGGTCCAACGCATTTTTTTAACCTTTCCAGATGACCAAGGGTGGTTCGATCCAAAGAGGGTCCGAGTGACCGGGAATCCAGTTCGTACCACCTTGATTGATCTCCCGGATAAGGACAAAACATACACCCATCAAAGCGGACATAACGTCCTGGTTCTGGGCGGAAGTCAGGGGGCTCAGGCGGTGAATGAGGCCATGGTCCAGGCCGGGCCGCGGTTGGCGTCCGAGGGAGTACATATCCTGCATCAGGCAGGGGAGAGACATTTTCAGGAAGTTTGTCGTCAATATGAAAGATATAGTTCTTCGCGGGTTCAGGTAGTCCCCTTTATATCTGACATGGCCCAGGCCTACGCTTGGTCAGACCTGGTGGTCAGCCGGGCCGGAGCATCCACGGTTGCCGAGCTGACCGTTATTGGTCGGCCCAGTGTGCTTATTCCCTTTCCTTTTGCAGCCCATCAACATCAGCTGCAAAATGCCAAGTTGCTGGAAAAGGCGGGAGCAGCCTTGGTTGTAGAGCAGAGCTATCTCCCGGAAGTCGATTTGGGGGACATGATACTCAATCTATTGGCCCTGCCGGAGAAACTGATGGCCATGGGTCGGGCGGCCAGAGAGTTGGGCCAACCCGCAGCCACTCGGACCATAGTTCAGGAGCTGGAGGAGCTAGCAGCAGAACAAGGGAAGTAAATTCATGAAGACACAGGTACAGCATATCCATATGGTCGGAATAGGTGGAGCCGGAATGAGTGGAATTGCCGAAGTCCTCCTCAATCTGGGGTACACGGTCAGCGGCTCCGATCTGGCGGACAACGAGCCGGTCAGGAGATTGAAGTCCATGGGGGCCTGGGTAGCCAGGGGACATTCGGCAGCCAATCTGCACCAAGCCGATGTGGTGGTGAAGTCCACGGCCGTGGGGCAGGATAATCCGGAGGTTGCGGCGGCCAAGGAAAAAGGGATTCCGGTGATTCCCAGGGCCGAGATGCTGGCTGAGCTCATGCGCTTAAAGACCGGCATCGCTGTGGCCGGAACCCACGGCAAAACCACAACTACCTCTCTGCTGGGTACAGTATTCAAGGAGGCCGGACTGGATCCTACTGTGATTATCGGCGGTCGCCTGAACCGCTATGGCAGTCATGCCCTCATGGGCCAGGGCGAATATCTGGTGGCTGAGGCGGATGAATCCGACGGCTCTTTTTTGTGTCTGATGCCCATTATGAGCATTGTGACTAATATTGACGCCGATCACCTGGACTACTACCCGGATGTACAAGCCATTGAAGGGGCCTTTGTCCGTTTTTTAAATAGCATACCTTTTTATGGACTCAATGTGATCTGCGGGGACGACCCCCATGTGCGCCGGGTCCTGGACAAGGTCAAACGTCGGGTGATCACCTATGGTTTAAGTGACGATAATGACCTCCAGGCCCATATCCTGGATTGCGGACTCAAAAGCCGTTTCCAGGTCTCGGTGGGAGGGGAGAGATGGGAGCCCATCACCTTGGCCCAACCCGGGAAACACAATGTGTTAAACGCCCTGGGGGTCATCGGCGTGTGCTTGGAGGCCGGGTTGTCCAAAGAAGTGATTATCAGGGGTTTGGAGTCCTTTGCCGGAGTGGGGCGGCGTCTGGAATACAAAGGGGAAAGGGCCGGGGTTTTAGTGGTCGATGATTACGGCCATCACCCTACAGAGATCCGGGCCACCCTGGATACCGTCAGGCACATGTATCCCCGTTCCAGACTGGTGGTGGCCTTTCAGCCCCATCGGTTCACCAGGACCCAGGCCTTGTTCGGTGATTTCTGCCGGGCCTTCGGTCAAGCCGATCTCTTGCTCCTCACCGAGGTCTATGCCGCCTCCGAAGATCCTATTCCCGGAGTGAACGGAACCAGCCTGGCCCAAGGAGTGCGCCAGGTGAGTGATACACAGGTGGTCTTCTGCCCGGATCTGACCCATTGTCGCGAGGCCCTGGATCAATTTCTCTGCTCCGGAGATATCCTGCTTACTCTGGGGGCGGGTAATATATGGCAGGTTGGAGAACAGTTCCTCAAGATCGAGGTGTAGAAAATGAAGATCCTGTCCGGGCCTTTGCTACAAGAGCGCACTTCCTTACGGATGGGAGGCAGGGCCCAGGTTGAGGTCCGTATCCAAAACCCAGGGGACTGGGAGGAATTAGGACCTTTCCTGGAACGTGAAGGGCTGCGCCCTTTGGTCTTGGGCCGGGGCAGCAATCTCCTGGTTCAAGATGGTGATCTTCCCTTGGCCCTGGTCATTCCAAAGGCCGATAAAGAACCGCAACTGATTGTCAAGGACCAGGAACAATATGTGGTTCGGGTATCGGCCGGATATTCCCTGATCGCGCTTTTACGCTGGTTGGGGGATCGGGGTCTGGCCGGTCTGGAGGGACTGGTCGGCATTCCGGCCCAAGTGGGTGGGGCGGTGGCCATGAACGCAGGTTCTTTTGGCCAGAGCATGGGGGATTGTTTGCACCGGGTGCGGTGCTGGAGCCCCAAGTCCGGCTTGGTCTGGCTGGATGGCAGTCAAGTGCTATGCACATACCGCAGCTTCCAACCCCACGTCCTGGAAGAGGGATGGGTGATTCATGAGGTGGAGTTGGCCCTGTCCCCAATCGGAGCCCAGGTGGTTGCCCAGCGGATGCAGGATTTTTGGGATCGTAAACGGCGGACCCAACCAGTGGGGGAGAAGACTTGTGGATGCACTTTTAAAAACCCGGAGCAGGCCCCGGCAGGACTGCTTTTGGAACGTTGCGGTATGCGGGGGGAGCAGGTGGGCGATGTCGGTTTTTCGTTTATGCATGCAAACTTCTTAATAAACCGGGGAAATGGGAGCTTTGCCCAAGCCTGGGAACTTATCTCCCAAGCCAGAACTCGAATACGGGACCGGTACGGGGTGAACCTGGAATTGGAGGTTCAGGTTGTTGATCCTCTATCGGTTGACTGTGTTTCCTGAATTGTTGGTGGGATCTTGATCCAGGCGGAGAGAAGCCTTGAAGTATGGCCAAGCACAACGCATATCGCCACAAGAGAGGCAGCAGGTGGGCGGCCCCCATGACCCTGCTGGTCAAGGTCCTGGCCGCACTGGTTTGGGCTTTTTGCGTCTTGGCCCTATTGGTCCTGGTCAGCCTGGGATTGGTGGCAGGCTACCGGTGGGCCATGACCACGCAGGTTTTTGCTGTGCAAGAGGTACAGGTGCACGGGATACAGCGTCTTTCCAGGCAAGAGGTGGTGGCCCAGGCAGGCTTGGAACGTTTTCAAAATCTTCTGGATCTCTCCTTGTGGAAGATACGCCGGGATTTACAAAAACATCCGTGGATCGCATCCGTGTCGTTATTTCGTCGTTTTCCCCACCGATTACGCATCGAAGTGGAAGAAGATATTCCCTTTTTCTGGCGTCAACAGGGAGAGCGCATCTATTATGCCGACAAACACGGGGAGATTATTGCCCCGGTGGAGGTGGATTCTTTTACCTCCCTGCCCCTTTTGGTCTGCGATCCCAACCAGCTCCGGGATCAAAGGGACCTGGCCATTGTCAGTCAAGGCATGGAACAAGAGCGGTTTCCCTTTGGATTGGCGGCCATAGCCTGGATCCGCTTTGAAGACAACAACCGGGTGGAAATCGCCTTGACTGATCACGATGTGCGGGTAGTCCTGGGTCGGGAGCACCTCCAGGCCAATATGCAAAGTCTGACGTTTATCTGGCACGATGTCCAGGAACAGGAAGGGTTGGAAGGTATCGTCCGGATCATGGTTTTGGAAGGTACGGGCTGGGTAGGTTACAGGAGCGAATTGGTATGAGCCCCAAATCGGAGTTGGTGGTTGGACTGGATATTGGAACGACGAAGATTTGTGCCGTGGTGGGCGAGGCCACCCGGGAAGGGGTGGATATCGTGGGTATCGGCATGAGCCCTTCCAATGGCTTGCGCAAGGGAGTGGTGGTCAACATCGAACAGACTGTGCAATCCATCAAAAAAGCCCTGGAAGAGGCTGAGCTCCTGGCTGGTTGCGAAATCCGCAACGTATTCGCCGGCATTGCCGGAAGCCATATCATGGGCTTCAACAGTCACGGGGTGATTGCGGTCAAGGGAGGCGAAGTGACCTCCAGGGATATCGAGCGGGTCATCGATGCAGCCAAGGCCGTGGCAATCCCCCTGGATCGGGAGCTCATTCACATCCTGCCTCAGGAGTATATCGTGGATGATCAGCGGGGCATAGAAGACCCCTTGGGCATGGCCGGGGTGCGTTTGGAAGCCAAAGTGCACATGGTTACCGGGGCGGTATCCAGCGCCCAGAATATCGTTCGGTCCTGCCATCGGGCCGGGCTGGACGTCTCCGGCATTGTCCTGGAGTCTCTGGCCTCGGCCAAGGCGGTGCTCACAGATGAAGAGAAGGAGATCGGGGTGGCCTTGGTGGATATCGGCGGGGGAACCACGGATCTGTCCGTGTTCGGAAACGACTCCATCAAGCATATATCGGTTTTGCCTCTGGGAGGCATGAACCTGACCAATGATATTGCCTTTGGTTTGCGGACTCCAATGAAAAGCGCGGAAAAGCTGAAAATCGCCCACAGCTGTGCCCTGGCCAGCCAGGTCCACAGCAATGAGGTCATTGAAGTGTCCAGTGTAGGAGACCGGGAGCCACGGACCATATCCAAACGGGTGCTGGCTGAAATATGTGAGCCCCGGGTGGAGGAGATTTTGGGTCTGGTGGACCAGGAGCTCGTTCGCTCCGGGTACAAGGACATGGTTGGAGCCGGGGTGGTGCTCACCGGGGGAAGCTCTTTAGTCACCGGGATTGTCGATTTGGGGGAGCAGATCTTCGACCTGCCCACTCGGGTTGGAACTCCCCGAGGGGTCGGAGGATTGACCGATATTGTGGCCAATCCGGCCTATGCTACGGCCGTTGGTCTGTTGCGGTGGGGGGCGGAGAAGCACAAAGGGGACCTGCGTTTCGGAATCCGGGAGAAGGGGATTTTCAATCGCATACTGGCCAGCATGCGCAAGTGGTTTGCCGATATTAGTTAAATTTGTATTTTCGATGATGAGCTCAACGGTTGAGGCCATGCAACCGAGTGGAAAGGTAACCTGCAGAAGGAGGGAGTGATGGATTACATGGAAATAGAACCCGAAGGCAATGCCAAGATCAAGGTCATTGGTGTCGGTGGGGGTGGAGGCAATGCAGTGAACAACATGATCACCTCCGCCTTACAGGGAGTCTCTTTTATCGTGGCCAATACGGATGTGCAGGCCTTGAAGCACTCCCAGGCCGAGTACAAGCTGCAGCTGGGGGAAAAGCTGACCAAGGGCCTGGGGGCCGGAGCCAACCCGGGAACCGGCCGGGAGGCGGCTTTGGAAAGTGTGGACATCATTCGGGAGATGATTGGAGAGGCGGACATGGTCTTTGTCACCGCCGGAATGGGCGGCGGCACCGGGACCGGAGCCGCACCGGTCATCGCTGAAGTGGCCCGCGAAGCTGGAGCTCTCACCGTGGGAGTAGTAACCAAACCCTTTTTCTTTGAAGGCAAGAAACGGTTGCAGCAGGCTGAAAAGGGGATAACGAACTTGAAGGAAGTGGTGGACAGCATCATCACCATTCCCAACGACCGCCTTTTGTCTTTGGCCTCCAAAAAGGCATCATTTTTGGAAATGCTCAAAAAGGCGGATGAGATCCTGTATTATGCAGTCAAGGGTATTTCCGATCTGATCATGGTCCCGGGATTGATCAACCTGGATTTCGCCGACGTCAAGGCGGTCATGTCCGGTATGGGGCTGGCTCTGATGGGAACTGGGATCGCCCAGGGGGAAGGCCGGGCCAGGGAAGCGGCCACGAAGGCCATTACCAGCCCCTTGCTGGAAGATGTGTCCATAGACGGAGCCCAGGGAGTGCTTATGAATATCACTTCCGGCCCGGATTTGACTATTGATGAGGTCAGTGAGGCAGCCAGCACCATTTCCGAGTCCGCCCAGGAAGATGCCCAGATCTATTTTGGAACCGTTTTCGACAACGATGCCGGGGATGAACTGCGCATTACGGTCATTGCCACCGGCATTGAACAGCCAGCGGAAAGCAAGCAGAGTCAGCCTTTCGGAGCCAAGGGCAAGGTGGCCAATCTGGATCAGGCTCGGGGAGGACAGCAACGCCAGGCCGCTCCGGCCCAGAACAACGAGGACCGCCAGATCCCGGCCTATTTGCGCAAAGGACGCGGGGGAAACCAAGAGCAGGGCAAGGGGCAATACTCCCCGGATTCAGGAACAGAGGAAGAGTTCGTTTTCGAAGACGAGTTCGAGATCCCCTCATTTATTCGCAAGCAGGCGGATTAGTAATGTGTTCAGTGTTCGGTGTTCAGCCTTGCCTCCGGCCAATATGAAATATTTTTGCCCCAAAGCGGGAAAGAAAGGAAAATTTGCCGGATTGATCATGCATATAATTTACGTTTGACAGGTTTGCTTGGCAACGTTCGTATGAACTAGATTTTAACTTGAAGATGGCCAGCCCTTCGGAGAAGGGCGGCTTACCAAGCAACCCGGCCCGTGGTCTATTGGGTGGGGCGGCCCGGCACTCAATTGCTGAAGCTATCGATGTATCTTAATTGAAAGCCTTACAGTTCCAATTGAGTGCCGGGCCTGCCCTCTTCGTAACCAATTTCACACCGGATCAAACTGGCGGCCGCCGCCAGAGGCGGCGCTGAACACTGAACACCGGCAACTGAACACTTCCCCCGGCTACCGGGCTTCCTCACCCATATCCTGGGTCTTGGTGTACCAGGAGCTGGCCTGCTCCAGGATGTTGAAGGTCCGGTTGACCAGGGTGTGTGGATCGGCCAGATAACCGGCCTGAAGCAGGGCGGCCTCGAATAAATGCTCCGTACTCTGACGGACAAAGGGATCTTCTGGATTGCGGGAATAGACCTTGAGCAGATTGCGGCTCAAGGCATGGTTAGGATTGATTTCCAGGATCTGCTTGGGAATGGAGCTGTCCTTGTTCATGATGTGCATGATCTTTTGCATCTGGGAGCTGATTCCACTCTCTGGATTGACCAGGCAAGCCGGACTGGAAGACAGTCTCTTGGACGTACGCACCTCGGTGACCCGATCTCCCAGGATGTCTTGCATGGCTTTTAACAGTTGATCAAAGGATTTTTCCTCGTCAGTGCTTAATTTATCAGTTTTTTCCTCTTCGGTGGAGGCGAACTGCTCCAACTCGGCCGGATCAACGTGTTCGGCAGCTTTTAGGGGGTACTCCTGAAAGGTGCCCACACTCTGGAGCACAAACTCGTCCACAGGCTCAAAGAGATAGAGGACATCCAGACCCTTGCTGCGAAAAAGTTCCAGATGGGGATTGGAAGCGATGTTTTCCCGGTTGGGACCGGAAATAAAGTAGATCTCTTTTTGCCCCTCTTTCATCCGCTGCACATATTCTTCCAATGAAGCCAGTCCGGAGTCGTCTTCGTGCCAGGAGGCGTTAAAGCGTAAGAGCTTGGCAAAGGACCCTTGGTTGGCCACATCCGTATAACCCAGTTTGAAGACTTTGCCGTGTTCCTTCCAGAAGGTGGCGTACCGGTCCTGGTCCTTGCCGGCCATTTTCTCTAATTGGCCAAGGACCTGCTTGGTGATCGTACTCCGGATCTTGTTGATCAGGGCGCTTTCCTGAATGGCCTGCCGGGACAGATTCAGGGGCAGGTCTTCGGTGTCCACTACTCCGCTGACAAAGCTCAAATACTGGGGAATGAGGTCCTGGTTCTTGTGCTGAATAAGGACCCGGTTCACATACAAATCCAGGCCGTAATCCGTAGGCATGCTTTCAAAGACCAGGGTCGATTTCTGGGGTATAAACAGGATGCTGTTGAATTGGACAGGTGCGTCCACGGAAATATGGATGGTTTCCAGGGGCGGTTGGCTGTCGTAGGTCAAAAACTTGTAGAACTCGGTGTACTGATCCTGGGTGATATTGAACTTGGACTCTTTCCACAGGGCCGGAATGGTGTTTACTTTTTCATCATTCACATAGATGGGAAAAGAGATAAAATTGGAATGCTTCTTGATAATGTGCTTGATCCGATCCGGATCGGCGTAATCCGTCTCGTCATCGTGCAGAGTGATCTCCACCCGGGTGCCCCTGGGCATGGCTTCATGGGCCGGAGCCACAGTGTAACTGCCCATGCCGTCGGAGGTCCAGACCATGGTCGGGGCCTCGGGGTCCGCGGACTTAGTGGTCACTTGTACCTGATTGGCGACCATAAACACAGAGTAAAAACCCACTCCAAAGCGGCCGATGATGTTTTCCGGGCTTTCCTGATTCTCCGTTACCTGCCGCAGAAACTCCTCGGTACCGGACTTGGCGATGGTCCCCAGATTGCTGACCAATTCTTCTTCGCTCATCCCGGTCCCGGTGTCGGATACGGTTAAACGCCCGCCTTCTTTGTCCGTGGTGATCCTGATCTCCAGGGGCTGGTCCGGATCGGCCACCTGGGTGCCCTTGTTCTGGGCAAAGCGGACCTTATCCAGGGCGTCTGAAGCGTTGGAGATGAGCTCCCGCAGAAATATTTCTTTGTTGGTGTATATGGAATGGATGATGATGTTTAAAAGCTTTTGGGTTTCGGCCTGAAATTCATAGCTCTGAGCAGTGGACATACCTGAACAACCTCCTGTAGCCACTTGGTGTTTAATAAAGCAAGACTTTTCTCCAACAGCTAGAAATATGTACGATCAGGAGGTTGTCAAGGAAGAGGCCTACAGGTTTAAGGATGGTGGTAAAACAATTAAATTTCAGCCCAATCGGCGGTCTTTTGCCGATTGGGCTGAAATTTAAAATAACCGGCTGGCTATCCAGCTTCCGGCCACAAAGGTGCCCAGGGAACTGCCCAGATTGGCCAGGACCACCACCAGAAGGATACGGCAGACCGGGTTGAGCCAGAAGCCACGCACAGATCCCAAGGCCTTGGGCAGGCCTTCCAGGTCGGCCACAGTGGGCTTTTTTATCCAGGCCTGGATCAGACCGGCCACCCAGCCAGCGGCAATGGTCGGGTTCAAGCTGGTCAAAGGGGCGGCCACAAAGGTGGAGGCAATAGTCAAAGGGTGGGCCAGGGCCAGGGAAACGGCCAAGGCGGAAAACAGGCCGTTGACCAGGATCCAGATGGATACGGACTGTACTGATTGTTCAGGGCCCTGGGTAAAGCCATAGACCAAAAGGCCCACAATTATAATAGGAATTCCCCACTTGAGGATCCGGGGCCAGATGGAGGCGGGAGGCAGTTCCAGGAGGGGGGCGATTTCGATGTGGGTGGGCAAGGCCTTGACGATTCCCGGTACGTGACCGGCTCCGACTACAGCCACGACCACCCGGCCGGGGGCATTTTGAATGGAATGGGCTAAGTACAGATCCCGTTCGTCGATCAATTTATTCTTGACCTGGGGGTAGGATTTGGCCACTTGATCCATGACCACTTCCAGTTGGTCCTTGTCTTTGAGCTCTTCAATACTGGACTCGTCCACCTTTTCCGGCAAAATGAGACTGGCCAGAAGCTGAAAGAGCATCTTCATCTTGTGCCACCAGGACAGGTAGCCCCAGACCCTTTTCAAGGTGATGTTCACGTCCCGGTCGGCCAGGATCAGTTCGGCTCCCTGCTCTTGAGCCATGTCCACAGCGGCCAGCATCTCAGCTCCGGGTTGAATACCCAGTTGTTTGGCAATGGAGCGGTAAAAAGAGGACAAGATGAGCTGGATAAGCAGGAACAAGGATTTTTTTTCCTTGACCACCTTGTAGATGTCCATCTTTTTCCAGTCCTCTGGTTGGGTCATGGCCTGGTGCCGGGAAGGACACAGTTCCACGCACACGGTGTCTGGCTGGGTCAGGGAAATGGTTTGTTGTACGTCCCGGACGCTGGCATGAGAGACATGGGCGGTGCCCACAATGTGCACGGTTTTTCCGGGGAGCTCCACGGAGGTTACGCTGGACGGTAATGTATATGCAGTTTGGGTATCGTTCATTGATAAAATCATTTTGGCCGCAGCTTTCCCAGTCGGGAAGCGGAGTAAGTGGTCGATAGTCGTCTGATTTGGCCTTGGCTGTGGCTCTTGTAGCCCTTTTGAACCGCTGAGGCAAGGCCAGTCCTGTTTGCCCCGGACTGGTGTCAGCGAATATATCCCCATTCCTTGAGCCGGGCGTAGGCATATTGGGCCTGGTCCCCTTGGTTGACCTGGCTTAAGAACTGCCGGTATCTGGATGCTGCCGACTCCTTGCGGCCCATGCCCTCCAGAGACAGGCCCTGCAGAAAGGTGACCATGGGGTTGCCGGGCAAGAGCCGGTCATACGAGGAAAAGGCGTGTAAGGCGGCCTCATAGTCCTTCTGGCCGATATCGGCCACGCCCTGGAAATAGCGGGCCTGGGCCTCCTGGGGATACACCTCTTGGGCTTTTTGCGCGTATCTTTCCGCCTCCCGAGGCCTGTCCTGGGCCAAAAGGCACTTGGACATCATCACCAGGGCTGCGTAATCCTGAGGGGCCTGGGCCAATGCTTGCCCAAAAGACTGCTCGGCAGCTGAATAATTCTTTTGGGCCATGTGTTTTTCCCCGTCCTGCATGGCCTTGAGGGCCGGCTTTATCCTCCGCAACATTGCGGTCTTATCCATGTAGCGTTCTTTATATACCGGATTGCCCATGGCTCGGCCGTATGTGGAATTGGCTGTCTGCCTGGCCGTGGCCAGGCGTTCCCGGGACATGGGATGGGTGGAGAACATGGTCTCCAGAGCCGAGGGTTGCCGGGAAGAGAGGTTGACCAGCATGTCCTGTAAATTGATCATGCCCTGCGGACTGTATCCGGCATTGACCATGTACTCCATACCCAGATCATCCGCCTGACGTTCATTGTCCCGGCTGTACTTGGCCAAGAGCAGGCCTGCCCCCATACCCCCCAAGCCGGAGATCAAAGGAGCGTATTTTTCATTTCCGGACAGGGCTATGCCCGCTCCGGCCAGGAGGGCGGAGGCAAAGACGCCTTTGGTCATCTGCTGGGCGGTGTGCCGGGCGTTGACGTGGCCCAATTCGTGTCCCAGGAGGGCGGCCAGCTCTGCCTCGTCCTCCATCTCCACCAGGATACCTCGGGTCACGGCGATACTCCCGCCGGGAAAGGCATAGGCGTTGACATAGGCTGCGTTTACCCCTTGGAAGGAGTAAGGCATGTCCGGTCGGTGAGTACGGTCTACAAGGCGCTTTCCCGTTTGGCTGATATAGGCATTGAGATTCTGATCCTGAACCACTCCGTAATCGGCGGAAAACTGATGCGGGGAACGTTGGCGATCGATCTGGATTTCCTGGTCCCTGGACATGAGCATGAGCTGGGATTGGCCGGTGACCGGATTGACGGCACATCCGGACAGAGTCCCGGCGGTTGCGCCCAGGGCCAGGGTCACAAACATCCGCCTGGTCATGCCGGAGGAAGAGGGGTAGTTCATGTCTCGATCTCCCTGAAGTTACGGAGGCCGCTAAATATTGAGGGCTATGTCCGACTTATGCTAGCTTGAAGGAGTACTTTCTGTCCAGTGTGCAGTTTGTTTGAAGCAAACCTGCATACTGGAGTTATATTTACAAAACTTTTTGCCCTTGTTCGTAAGATGGCGTTGACCTGGGGCCGGGGAGCACTTATTACTCTATCTCATAGGGAGGTGGAGCATTTCAGGCACCATAGGCAACAAGGAGGGGGTATGGACGAAGATACACACCGGCAGGATCCTTCCTTCCAGGAGGAAATGGAGCACCTTTCGGACGAAGAGGCCGAAGAGGCCATATGGGACAGGATAGTGGATCAGGCAGAAGTGGACCTGGAAAATCTTTATTTGCAATGTCAGGATGGAGTAGTATCCGTGGAAGGGCTGCTGCCTTCAGCTCTGCAGTATCATGAACTGATGCGGGTATTGCGCGATGAGCTCAACTTAGAGCATGTGGTGGACCGTGTCCGCATCCAGGATGAGGTCAATTTGGGGGACGATGAAGATCTTGACTCGTATATCCCGGACGAGGATTAATACTCCAGCCTCAGGCCGCTCTGGTTTGGCATCAAACAAAAGCTCACTTTTAAGGAGGAAATCATGAAAATGCGTTTTTGGTTCGCTTGTCTTGTGGTTGTGTTTTGCCTGGGAAGCTGGTCCCAGGCCCTGGCTCACTGCGAAATACCTTGCGGAATTTACGACGACACCATGCGTGTGTCCATGCTCAAGGAGCATCTGGTGACTATCGAAAAGAGCATGGAAACCATTAAGGCCCTGGAAAAGGAAAAGAATACAAATATGAACCAATTGGTTCGCTGGATCATGAACAAGGAGGACCACGCCAATCAGTTTCAAGAAATCGTTTCCCAGTATTTCATGACCCAGCGGGTAACCCCGGACAGCAAACACTACACCCAAAAAGTGGAAGTATTACACCAGATGCTGGTTTTGGCCATGCGCTGCAAACAGACCACGGACACCGGCCATGTTCAGACCTTGCGGGAACTCATAAGTGAGTTCGAGAAGCTCTACTTCGGCCACAGCCATGACTAGGGATCTGGGATCCCCTCACTCCCAGGGCTCTTTGGTTCTGCTTCTTATTGTCAACAAATACAGTTACCTTGCTCTG
>CAZUER010000022.1:0-39084 GCA_964619345.1 uncultured Desulfohalobiaceae bacterium | reverse complement strand
ATCGGACATATCGATTCGCTCTTCCAGGTTGTATCCCAGGTCAAAACCTTCGGCCACAGCCTGGCGGACCAGGGCCGGATTGTACTCAAAGATTCTGGACAGTCCCCCGGTCTTTTTCCCCTTAATGGGCAGGGTCAGTCCATTTTCCTGGGCCAAGGCCTTGAGTTCCTGCTCCAGGATGGGCTCCAACTCCTCAACCACCAAAACGCTGTCCACCTGCTGCAAAAACTTCAAACACAGCTCCCGGGGAAGGGGATGGCTTAAGGTCAGGTTCAAAAGGCTGGTTTTCTCCATCAAGTTCAGATCATTGACCGCATCCAGAACATAGCTATAGGCGATGCCATTACTGACGATCCCCCATCTACCCTGACCGATGATCCTATTGGAATCCCAGCTTTCTGAGATCTTTTCGGCCTGCTCCTGGCGGGAAAGCAGGACCTGATGCAATCGTCTGGAAACGGCCGGAACGGTCACTTTGCTGAAAGGGTCTTTTTCAAACCGTTTTTTGGTCACCACCTCCTGCATAGGCCCCAGGTTCACCGGTCCCCGCATATGATTCAGCCGGGTTGTGGTCCGCAGCAAGACCGGCAGAGACAATTCCTCGGACAGCTCAAAAGCCCGGGCGGTCATGTCCTTCATTTCCTGGATATTGGTCGGCTCCAGCATGGGCAGCCCGGACAGCCGGGCATAATACCGGTTGTCCTGCTCGTTCTGGCTGGAAAACATGGATGGATCGTCGGCAGTGACCACCACCATCCCCCCTTTGACCCCCACATAGGCCAAAGTCATCAATGGATCGGCGGCCACATTGACTCCCACGTGCTTCATGGTCACCAAGGTCCGCAGCCCGGTGGCCGCGGCCCCGGCCCCGACTTCCAGGGCCACCTTTTCATTTACTGAATACTCGAAATAAATATCCGTCTCTCTGGTCATCTGAAAAAACTGGAGCGGAATTTCCGAAGAAGGGGTGCCTGGATAGCAGGTCACAAAGGAGACGCCGGCTTCAATAGCTCCCCGGGCTATGGCCTCATTCCCCAGGATGAACAGCTTTTCACCTGGAGTGTCAGTCAACAGCTTATGCATTCATTTTCCTCCGTTATCGCTTGAAAATGTGCAGGAATCATCATCCCAACCACCCCTGCCCCTCCATGCCATAAAGGGGAGTAAAGGATGGTTGAACAGTGCCCCCTTGCATGGCCAAGTTTTTCCCGGATCAAGATCAGTACTCGTACCAGCCGGCCTTTGTCTTCCGGCCCAATCTTCCGGCCCTGATCATGGTCCGCAGGGAATAGGGGGTCGTGTGCTTTTGCTCCTTGGGCAGATAGTCTTTGAACACCTCATTGACATAATATGCGATGTCGATTCCGGTCAGATCCATGAGCTCAAATGGTCCCATGGGATGATTGAGTCCGAACTTGACAGCCTTATCTATGTCCTCCTTATCCGCTATCCCTTCATCATAGAGCTTCACTGCCTCCATGAGCTGGGGAACCATGAGCCGATTGACAATGAACCCGGCCTCATCCTTTTTGACCAGAACCGGAACTTTTTTCAGGCTTTCGGCCAGGGTCTTGACCGCATCCGCTGTTTCCTGACTGGTTTTCAGCCCCTTGATAACCTCCACCAGCTTCATGATCGGGGCGGGATTGAAAAAATGCATACCCACCACCTTCTCCCCTCGATTGGTGGCTGCAGCGACTTCGGTAATGGACAAAGAGGAAGTATTCGTGGCCAGGATGGTATCCGCAGCAGTGACACTGTCCAACTGGGAGAAAATGTCGCTTTTGATCTTGATGTCTTCGATCGCCGCCTCGACCACAAAGTCAACATCCTTAAAATCCTGTAAATCCAAAGTCCCTTGCAACCGAGCGGTGATATCGTCTTTGTCCTTCTGACTCAGTTTTTCCTTGGAAACCAGCTTGGACAGGTTGGTATCAATAGCCCCCAGACCTTTATCCACAAACTCCTGCTTAATATCTTGAACGATTACCTGATATCCATTCTGGGCAAAGAGCTGGGCGATACCACTTCCCATGGACCCGGCTCCGACCACACCTACCTTGGAAATAGCCATCTTGAAAACCTCCTGGTTTGTTTACTCGAATGTCATACAAAATAATTGTTGATCTTCTGTCCTCTGTCTTCTGTCCTCTGGGCCTGCACATCTTTTTTTTTGCGGGCCCATCACTCCCCGGGTGAATACATCTGACGCAACTGGCGGTGCAGCAACTTTCCGGTCGGAGTCCGAGGCATATCTTCGTCTGCAAGAAATTCCAAGCTCTTTGGACACTTGTATCCTGCCAACTGCTTCCGACACTGGCCTATGATCTCCTTGGCCAGCTCATCGCTTTGCTCATAACCGGAATGGAGCACCACACAGGCTTTGACCAGCTCTCCCCATTTCTCGTCCGGAATGCCGATAACAGCAACATCCTTGACCGCCTCATGCATGCCCAGAGCATTCTCCACTTCCGAAGGATAGACGTTTTCTCCCCCGGTGATGATCATATTCGCCTTGCGGTCCACCAGGTAGTAATACCCCTCTTCATCTCGATAGCCCATATCCCCGGCCGATGACCAGCCATTGGCAAAAGCGGCCCGGGTCTTTTCCGGCTCTTTAAGGTATGCAGTGAACAGCATGGGGGTGCGGTAATAGATCTCACCTACCTCGTAGTCCGGCACCTCATTGCCGGCTTCGTCCAGGATCTTAATCCGGTCTGTTCCAAATATCTCTCGGCCGATGGATCCCAGCTTGTCGAACTGCTCGTTCGGCCGCAGCAGGGTGACCAATCCTCCTTCAGTACTCCCGTAAGCTTCCCAGAGCTCGGCATTGGAAAAATAGTCCATGATCTTCAGCTTCAGATCCTTGCGGGCTGGAGCGGAAGAGATAAGCAACTGTCGGATGGAACGTACGTCGTACTTGGTCTTGACCTCATCATCCAGAGCCAGGATCATCACGTAATGGGTGGGAACCAGGGAGGTGAAGGTAATCTGGTAGCGTTCAATGCATTTCAAGAGATCTTCTGGATTGAAGCTGGACTCGTTGTAGACAAAAACCGGAGCTGTAACCAGGGTATAGGCAAAGGAGTAATATATGGAGTTCACATGGCACATGGGCATGACCAGCATGATCTTATCCGTGGGCCTGACCCCCATGTTGATGTCATTTAAATAATACTCGGCCATATAGCTTTCATGGCTTTTGACCACTCCCTTGGGCCGACCGGTGGTCCCGGATGTATACATAATGGTCCATGGATCCTGGCTGTCCACATCCACACCGGGCTCATTGGTCGAGGCCCGTTCCAGGAATTCCTCATAATCCACATACCCGGCCGGAGCTTCACCTTCACCTATGTAGATAAAATTGCCCTCCGGGATATTCAATCGATCCCGGATACTGTCGATGACCTCCACAAAAGGGGCCTCAACGATAAAGCCTTTGCATTCGGCATGGTTGACGATGTATTCAATTTCCGGTCCGGCCAGACGGAACATAACCGGAACCACCACCTGCCCCCCCTTGGCGCAACCGGCGTAAAAATCCATCCATTCCCCGCGATTGTAGCTGATTACAGCCAGGGAATCCCGGTGTCCGATACCCAGATCACTCAGCCCGTTGGCCAATCGACAGGCCCGCTCATTCCATTCCCGAAATGAAAATTGCCTGTGCTTATCCTGCCAGCCCAGGTTCTCCGGGCAGTTTTTGGCGTTCATTTTCAGGACCGTGCCCACATGCATCCAATTGCTCGCTGTCATGGAGTCAATCCCTCCTCAAGTCAGTTTGCCTCCGGCAAATCTGAGTTATCTGCGATGGTTCGAGTTTTCCTCGGCTTCCAATCCATACAGGGCGGCACCGAAAGCTCCGGTCAGCTGGGGGAAAGGTGGAACCAGGATTTCCTTTCCGGTCATCTCCGTGGCCATTTCGGCCAGGTAAGGGTTATGAGCCACCACCCCCCCGGTCATAACCACGGTCCCCTCCAGGTTGTCCATCTCCAATACCCGTTTGAGCATGGAATGAAAGACCCCTTTGACGATGTCCTCGATTTTTCGTCCCTGCCGGATCTTTTCCAGGACCTCGGTTGCCGAAAAGACCGTGCAGAAGCTTCCCAGCTCGACCATCTCCTTGGATTCTCTGGCCAAGCCGTCCATCTCCGCTAAGGGCACATCCAGGCGCTGGGCCATCTCTTCCAGAAAAGCCCCGGTCCCGGCCGCACACTTTCTGTTCATCTTAAAATCTATCCGCCGCCCGGTGCTGTCCAGCTTGATGACCTTGTTGTCCTGACCCCCGATATCGATAAGAGTCATGGCCGATGGAAAAAGATGAAAACAGCCCTTGGCGTGGCAGGCGATTTCGGTCTTGGTAAAGCCGGCCGCAGAGACGTTCTTACGCCCATATCCAGTGGAAACCATGGCCGCAATCGCCTCATGCTGCTCCCCGGCCTGCTCCAGGGCCCGGTCCAGACAACGGTTGGCTGTGTCTTGAAAATCGATTCCTGATTTCAAAACCCCGCTGCCCAGGACATTTTTCCCGGCGTCAATAACCACGGCTTTGGTCCGGGATGCGCCCACATCCAGACCTGCATACAATCTCATGCTCTGCTGCCCTCTTCCTCCAGCTGTTCCATAAAGGCTTCGATCTGGGTCTTGGACTGCTCTTCGGAGTAGCACCTCAAGTCATTGAGATCCCCGTTCAGGGACAGGGTGGGAATGCCGTCCCTCGCCCGCAGGCGCTGGGGCATTCCATACCTGGTATTGGAGTTGTTGGGGCAGGTTTTGGCGTCATGGAATATGATTCCGTCACAGCGGTATCTGCGGACATGATCCCGGATGTAGCTTTCTTTAAAGGCCTCGTTTCTGACGATGAACAGCTCGGTGTAGGCCCGGGCCATGCTTTCAAAGGGGTTCTCGGGATCCAGTTGCTCATAAATCCAGCTGTTGCAATACGTGGAAGCCACAATACAGGTATTCAGGGAGGCGAACAGTTCCGACAGGGACCGCAGCTTGCCCCAGATGGGCATGCCGTCCCAATATAAACGGTGCTTTTCTAAACCTACGGCCCCGGTCCCGTTTTCCACCCTGGACTGAAGCTCATCAAGGAGTATTTGATAGTAATCCACGGCCTCCTGGGTCCCCCGGGACACCACGGCCGGGCCCATGTGGATGGTGTGATCGAAAAAGGTCCAGGGAGATGGAACATTGGCGGCGGTTTCCAGGCAGGCCCGCCAAAGGGTGGAGGCCTTTTGGGACAAGTGGACCGCTTGTTGAAACACGGCCAGATCGAAGGACCTTTGACCCACTTTTTCCAATTCCGGAATCAGATCCCGGATTTGCTGGGCGATGTCCTGCAGGTGATAGTCTTTGATCTCCCCGATATCCCGATGGGAGTAAATGCCGATCACCGGAACCTGAAACTCCCGGGCGTACCAGGAAAACCAGTCCTGGACATCCCGGCATTGATTGGTATTAAAGACCAATACATCCGGCCGGGGCAGGGACTGAATCCCATAGGCCTTGGTCAGAGGGGTTTTCCCCTCCAGGTAGGATCCGATATCACTGGTTAAATAGGAGCATATCTCCGGGGAAAATCCATGAGCATTGGCCGTGGGAATCAGATCGGCGGCCATTCGGGTGGCCCCGAGCATGGCCCCGTGATTCTCCGGGAAGTAGACCAAAAAGCCCATGCCCCGCAGAAGCTCGGCCGGGCCAACACTGGAACACCAGGCGATTTTCGGATGTCCGGCCCGGGCAGCTTCATCCAGCTCGTAAAAGTGATCGGCCATAATCTTTTTCAAGGTCTTGGCCGCAGCAAAGGATTTTGGGGGTTGTTTAGAATTTTCGCTCATAAAACTTCCCTACAGTTTGCCTTCCAGGCCTTTGACCAGGGCCTTGAGAGTCGAGTTGTAGGGAGTGGGCATATCGCACCTCTCCCCGTACTCCACGATTTTTCCGTTCATGAAATCGATCTCGGTCCTGCGCTTGGCCTCGATATCCATGAGCATTGACGGTTTGTGGTGGCCTGCATTGCGCAGATAGCCCATGCAGTAGGTATAATAATCCCATCCCAGAGAAATTTCGTTGGCCCGAGCCACCCGGATGCATTCTTTGATCAAAGAGTTAATGATCTGATACACGATAGGGTCGTTCATGGCCTCGGACATGGTCATTCCTGTTGTAGCGCACACAGGATTCATGGACGCGTTCATAATCGATTTGCGCCAGACCATGGATATAATCTGATCCGTATGCCGGGTCTCCAAACCGCTTTTGGTCAAGACATCGGCCACGGCTTGAGCCGACTCCGCTCCAGCCGGATCCATCTCCTGCACAAAGTGGGGAGGATGGTGAAATCCAATCTGGACCCGCCCGGGAGCGGCCAGTCCACAGCCCCAGTTGACCACCGCCCGCATAACTTTTTCCGGCCCCAAGGTCTCGGCAATCACCTTCTCGGTGTCGATTCCATTCTGCCAGCTGACCACACTGGTCGGCTGGTTCTTAAATATTTCCAGTGAAGAACTGAGAAGGGGCAAAGAATTGGCCTTCACGGTCACGAAAACGGCATCCGGAGAGTATTCGGCTATCTGCTCCACATCTGTACATACATGCTCTATCTTCTGCTGCAGCTCAATGGCCCCTTCCAAAATGATCCCCGGGTCTTGAGCTGGGGTCAAAAGATGCTCGGCTATATCGCATAAGACAACCTTATAGCCGCCGTGAGCCAGATGGGCGGCCACAATAGAGCCCACCGGTCCAGCTCCGATAATGCCAAAGGTTTTCGATTGCAATGTAGGATCAGCTGAGTTCATGCTCTCCTCCAAAACAGTTTTTGCACCCGCATCTTCATAAGCGGTGTCTCTATTACTCAGATTCCAGCATTCCGAAAGCCTCGGCATCCAAAATGGTTTCCCCCTGGCCCTGAAGTATTTTTATGGCCTGATCGTTGTCGCTGAAGCGGAAGATCATTATAGCGTAATTCTCGGTCAAACCGGTAAAGGCGTACATGTACTCAACAAAGATCCGGGCATCGAGCAAGGGCTTGAGCAAGGAGGCCAAGCTCCTGGGGCGATCAGGGATCTTCACGGCCACGACTTCACTGACTTTGGCCGGAACCTGCTTCTGCATTAGGATCCGCCGGGCTTTGGCTACATCTGATACCAAAAGTCTGAGGATGCCGAAGTCCGCACTCTCCACTAAATTCAAGGCCCTGAGATTGATTCCGGCCTCCCCGAGATCGTCAGCCACCTCAAAGAGGCGCCCTGGTGCGTTTTCTATAAATACAGATATTTGTTTGAGCTTCATTGCCTATCCCCCCTGTCAGCAGGCATTTCCATTATAACGTCATTACGATATTGTTTCCTTTACAGCCTGGTGCTCATCTATTGCTTTTTGTAGCGTTCCCGGAGGATGTTTTTCTGCAGCTTGCCGGCCGGGCTGCGGGGAACCTCGCTGAACTCCACCTTCTCCGGCCACTTATATTTGGCCAGCCCCTCCTTTTCACAAAAGGCAACCACATCCTCTTTGGTCATTTCTTCCCCCGGCTTGAGCTGGATCACGGCCATAATGATCTCCCCCAGCCGCTCATCAGGATATCCAATGACCGCCAAGTCCTGTATCTTGGGATGCCATCGCAGGCAGTCCTCGATTTCGGCCGGGAAGATATTTTCTCCGCCTCGAATGATCAGGTCCTTTTGCCGATCACAGAAAAAGACAAACCCTTCTTCATCCTTGCGGGCCAGGTCTTCAGTGTGCAGCCACCCGTCTTTTTCCAATATGGCTGCCGTCTTTTCCGGATTCCATGCATACTCCTTCATGGTCCTTGGCCCTCTGAGCAAAAGCTCACCAACCTCTCCCGGCTCCACCTCATTCCCTTCCAGATCCACAATCTTGGATTCAGTAAAGGCTGTGGGCTTGCCGATGGACCCCTGCTTGCGCAGGACATCCTCATCATAGAGGTTCAGCGTCCCCCCGCCGCCGCCTTCAGTTATTCCATAAATATTGCCCATTCGAACATGCGGCATTATCCGTTTGGAGTCCTCGAACAGTATCTGAGGCACTGGCTGGGCCCCAATCTCTATGTGCCGGAGATGGGAGAGATCATAGTCCTCAACATTGATATCCCCGGACTTGATGGCGCTGATCAAATCGCTCCAGGTGGGTACAGTATTCCATCCGCCTGTGCACTTTTCTGCAGCAATGGATTGAATATAGCTCGTGGGGTTGATCTCCATGGGCATGAGAACTTTTCCGGCCGCAATATAGGAAGGAAAGGAAAGGAAAAAGCTGCCGCTGTGGTAAAAGGGGTGCGGGGCCAAATACACACTGTCGTGGCCCTCATTATAGGTCAAGGCATTGCCCAGGCCGATAAAAAACAACGATCTGTGCGTATGGACTACCGGCTTGGGAAAACCTGTGGTTCCAGAGGTAAACATCACCTCCGCCCATTGTTCCTCATCAGTCTCTTCGCAGATATTGGCTACCTGCTCACCTTGCATCAGCTTTTCCAGGGAGACCATGTCCGCAGGCACGTTGTCTCCAAAACAAATGTAGTGCTCACAGGGCAACTCGCTCTGCACAGGCTGGACCTTGGACAAGAACCCCTCCCCAAAGATCAGGACCTTGGCCCCGGTCACATCGGCCGCATATTTGATATCTTTTCCCGAGAAACGGAAATTCAGGGGGGAAACCGCCGCTCCGATCTTTAATACGGCCATGTAGGCCATAATCCACTCAAAGCTGTTCATCATCAAATGGAGAACAATATCACCACGCTGCACACCGCACACATCTCTTAAGTAATGAGCGAGGGCATTGGTTCTATCATTGAATTCCGACCAAGTGATGGATTCCCTTTTGTTCTGCGACGGCCAACTGGCGATCAGAAACTCTCTGTGCGGAAATTTGTGGGCATTGACGTGACAAAATCGAGCGAAATTCATGGAGCCCTCCTTTGACCGGCTTAAAATGTCTCTAACATGTTGGATTCCGCCTTGATCATTCGAGAACGGCCATCTGCATGGAATACGCGTGCCTCTATGTCTCCATCCCAACCTCCAGTCCTTCTTTTGCCCAAAGCAATGGTTTTTTCCTGCCTGTGGCTATACTATATTCACTTTATGGCCATGTTTTAAATATACATCTCTTCTTTTGTCAAGGAGGGGCTGGAGAAGTATTGGCCACCATCATAGGATTCCTAACAATCTGCTACACATATTGCACCTCGGTTGGATAGCCCGTCACCCTTTCCGCCTTCTCCATCCCAACGATGTAATCCGCTTCCACCCCCACGGCCCCTTGGCCGGGAAAAACAAACTTCGGCTCCACGGCAATAACCATGCCTGTCTCCAGAACTTCATCCCTGTTCTTAGCTATTACCGGTAACTCATTCAGGGTCAGCCCGATACCATGACCGACAAAAGAAACTTTGTTTTTCCCGTAGCCCATAAAATGGTCCAATAGGTTCTGCTTGCCAACCATTTTCTCAATCGCTGCAAACAAATCACGGCCATTGGCGCCTTGATGCGCCTCGGCTTCGAAGAACCGGAGAATGTCCAGGCTTAAAGAATAGGCTTTGCAGAGATTGGTATCCATACTTCCCAAAACATAGGTCCTGGTTTCATCTGTAATGTAGCCGTTATATCCACCGCCATAGTCGATGATCACCGGCTCATTGCGGCCGATCTTACGCCTGGAAGCGCCCTGGGCTACAGCAGGGGTCATTCCGCACCCGCATAACGGCACATCACCAAAGGAGGACACAGCACCGCTTGGCCCGGAAAGGACATGAGGATTGGTCAGCTCTTGATTCAGACCGCGCATGCGCATAATGCCCTGATGACCGGTTCTTCTTCCCTCGGCCTGCAAAACGGCACTGAGCTCAACTTCGCTCATTCTTTCTTGCAAATAGCTGGACACACTTGAAAAAACATGATCACAAATCTGTCCGGATCTTTTGATCTGCTCCAGTTCATACTCCGATTTTCTTGCTCGTATACGTAACACATCCGATGAAATGTCTACAAAGTTTTCATTCCCAAGCAGCTTTTGCAGCTTTTCATACATGGCCAATGACAAAAAATCGAACTCCAAACCCACTTTGGGTTTTTCTTTGAAGCCGGAACTGCTTATAATCTCTGGCAGTTGCTTAACACTCTGCAGATCAATAACTGGCAAACAGCTCTCAATCCTGGCCCGGTCGGGATCTTTTTGAACCAAGAAAAGAGGCTCAATACGTGCCGGTATGATCAGATAACTTTTTTGAATACTTCCTGTAAAATAATAAACGTTCACGTTTTGGATGATAATCGCATAATCTATTTCATGAGACTGCAATATTTCTTGAAATGACCTTATCCTCTTGTACAGCTCACCTTCAGGCACATACTCCATAAGATCAGACATCATATCCATTCTCATCATCCTTATAGTATTTTTTTAAGGCTTTCTGAAGATCTGAAGACAATTCAACAGATGCGTTTTGCCCATAGTCATAGCAAACCTGCACGGATTCTCCATGGGCATATCCTATTGCAGGGTCATTGGCATTCATTAACTTGTAACCCAGCTTGAAGCTCTTCCTTCCTATCTCCTTGACCCAGATAGCCAGCAACAAGCGATCTTCCAGTTTGATGGGCCGTAAGTAATGACAGGCCACATAGGCCATGATGAAAGGGAATCCGGCAGGTGTAAACTGGCTGAAATGATCGGCCATAAATTTATTTCGCCCTTCGGCGAAATAGGAAATGACAGTTGCATGGTTGACATGCCCCATGGCATCGATATCCATAAACCGAACATCCATGGGGGTGGTAAAGACGCTCATAGCAGATTCTCCACTATTGTTTGGGTTCCCTTGTATGAAGCATGCTTGACCTCGAAGAGGGCCTGCCCTTCGGTGAAGGACGGCCTACAAGGCTGCAACCGCGGCCCGGGGTCATTTGGGCTGTCCTCTTGGAGAGGCATAACTCCACACCATCTACGCCGATCCAGTCTGGATTTCAAGGCAAATATAAAAAATCCGGGCGGGGCGGATGAATCCGCCCCGCCCGGATTTTTTATTTGGAGAGGGAGGGATGGAAAAAGAGGGCCAAACTGTCTCTTTCTACAGCACCCGGCTTGGTGATCAGGCAGCCGATAAAAAAGACGATCCCGTAATTTTTTAACGGCCACCGCAGACGGTAGCCGTTAAAAAATTAACTACAGGGACATGGTGGCCATCTCCTCCCGCATGACTCCCCGCAACTTAAAGCGCTGATACTTGCCGGTAGCCGTCTTGGGAAGCTCATGAATAAAACGTATCCTGGCCGGCACCTTATACCCCGGCAGTTCTTTTCGAATGTGCTCTTTGAGTTCGGCCTCCAGCTCTTCCGAAGCATCAGAGGCACTCAGCAGAACCACAAAAGCCATAGGCTTTTCCAGCCCGTCCTCATCTTTAAATCCGATAACCGCACTTTCCAGAACCGAGACATGCTTCATGATCACATTTTCCACTTCCACCGGCATGACCCATTCGCCCCGGGATTTGAAGGCATCGTCTGCCCGGCCTGAATACCAGTAGTAACCGTCTTCATCCACGTACCAGAGGTCTTCGGTATTGAACCATTCTCCCAAACACTGCTTTCTAGTTTTATCCTTCTTGTTCCAAAATCCGGAAGTGGTGCTTTCTCCCTTGACCCATAGGGTCCCCATCTCCCCTCGGGGCAAGGCCTGGCCTTCATCATCGACAATCTTGGCTTCATATCCCGGACAGGGCCAACCGGTGCTTCCGGCCCGGACCCGGCCCGGACGGGGAGAGATATAAATATGCAACACCTCTGTGCTTCCAATGCCGTCCAGAATCTCCACCCCAAACTTATCTTTCCAGCGCTCAAACAGGACTTGGGGCAGAGGTTCACCGGCAGAGGCGCAAAGACGTATTTTGCTTAAACCATATTTGGTCTCCAGTTCTGGAATGGCCATGGCCGCGGCATAGAAGGTGGGCACTCCGAAAAACAGGGTAACCTTATACCGCTCGGCTGCAGCCAAGAAGGGATCAGGCCGGGGAACATCCGGATACATGACCGTGGATCCACCTGCATAAAATGGAAAGAAAAGGCCGTTGCCCAAACCGTAGGCATGGAAAAGCTTGGACACCGAAAGGCATATATCGCTTTCCTGGATGTCTAAAATGGAATTGGCATAGCATTCACAGCAATACAGCCAGTTTTGATGCTGGTGAATGACCCCTTTCGGCTCTCCTGTGCTTCCGGAAGTATACAGCCAAAAGGCCGGCTCATCCCTGTCGGTCTCAGCCGGCTCCAACTCGGACGAGGATGAGGACATGATATCGCTCAGCTTTAAGTAATTGGACGAGGACTCTCCATCCACGATGATATGCTGCACAAACTTGAGCTGAGGCCTGATTTTTTCCACCTTATCCACAAGATCCTCGGCCACAATAACCACCTTGGCCCGACTGTCGTTGATCATATACTCCTGGGATTGTTCAGGGAGCCGTGAATTCACAGGAACCGGAACTGCGGCTATCTTCATGGCCCCCAGCATTGCGTAGATAAGCGAAGGTGAATCAGGCAGCAGCAGGTACACCCTGTTTTCCCGTTCCACATTCAAGTTTTGCAAGGCATTTCCCAACTTGTTGGCTTGCTCATAGACCTCTTGATAGGTGATCACCTGCTGGCCATAATAGATGGCCACCCTCTCCCCCCGGCCTTCTTCTATATGCCGGTCTAAAAAGATGGATGCGCAATTAAAGGTCTTGGGAACCTCCATCTTGTAATACCCGTCAGGTACATTATGTCCGATCTGAAACATGGCTTCACGCCTCCTGTTTGGTGGATGACAACACTTCGGTTTTCCAGTTGGGGTCAAAGATCATCGCCCCCGTCCGACGACTTTCAAGCAAAGCATGTACCATCCTGGATACAAACATTTCCCCACCTCCTTCCTTTCATGCGAGTACAAAAACAGTTTTTACACTCGCCAGAGGTCAGGGATCAGCCAAAACAAATGGTTACAATTTCAAACTGTATCGCAACTGAACGTAAAACGACTTTTAGCAGTTGCGTCTTTCTTGAGGGAAAATATGGAGGATATGGCGAAGATTCTATTGATATTTCAAAATGTTAATGAAAACAGAGGAGCGGCTGCTAGTTTGCATGGAGGCTGGAAGTGAGTTGTGTGGGAAAAACATGGACCGAGGCGGAGGGGAAATTTCTATCCTCCTTGATATATTGCTATTCCTCTTTTATTAACCAAATTTCGGGCCGTCCTGCCCGAAATTTGGCTCTGGAAAAGAATTTTCTAGGCTGAAAATTTTTTTTAGGTGGGAATGTTATATTCACGGATCTTTTTTCGCAGGGTAGGCAGAGAGACTCCAAGGATCTGGGCAGCTTTGGTCCGGTTTCCTTCCACTGAAATGAGGATATTCTCAATATGTTCTTTCTCTATGTGGGGCAGAGAATGGGAATGCAAGACCCTGTCAGCCTTTGTATCTTGGGAGGTGAGAAACTTTTGCATCTCGTCTCGCAAGATGACCTTGCCCTGGGTTCGGACAATGGCCTCCACCAGGACATTCTCCAGCTCCCGCACATTTCCGGTCCACGGATGGGCCATCAACAGATCGATGACCCCCTCTTGCAGCTTGAAGACCTGCTTGCCCAAATCAAAATTGATTTTGTGCAAAAAGTGATTCACCAACTCCGGAATATCCGAGATCCGCTCCCGTAAAGGAGGTATATGGATACTGACCACCTTGAGCCGGTAATACAGATCCTCCTTGAAGATGCTTTTCCGGACCAGGGAAGACAGATCCCGATTCGTGGCTGCAATGACCCGGCAATGGGCTTGAATCGGACTGTTTCCCCCCACCCGGGTAAACTCCCGGCGTTGCAGAAAACCGAGCAGGTTGGACTGCAAGCTCATGGGCAACTCCCCGATCTCATCCAAAAACAAGGTCCCCTTTCCAGCCAGTTCAATCTTGCCCCGCTTGGTTTGGGTAGCCCCGGTAAAAGCTCCTTTTTCGTGTCCAAAAAGCTCACTCTCCATTAAGGTTTCCACAATAGATGAGCAATCCAGGGTGACAAAAGGCTCCTGGTGAAATGAACTGTTGTTGTGAATGCTTCTGGCCACCAGCTCCTTGCCTGTGCCGGTCTCCCCCTGAATCAGAACCGTAGCCCGGTTCTGGCAGAGGAGGCCGATCATCTTAAAGACCTCCCGCATCTTTTCGCTTTTTCCGACAATCACGTCCCGGCTGACAGCCTGGTCTTTGTGCTCCGGCCAGTCGGCCTTACGGTCCACATCCAGTATTTCAAGGGCCCGCTGCACGACCTTCTCTACCTCGTCAATGTCCAAGGGCTTATGAATGTAATCATAGGCCCCTCCCTTCATAGACTCAATAGTTGAGTTCATGTCATGGTAGGCTGTAACCATAATCGTTTTGGATGAAAATCCAAACTTTTGCATCTCGTACAGCAACTCAAGCCCACTGGCATCGGGCAGCCTGATGTCCAAGATGACCACATCGGGCTTATATTGGGAATACAGAGCTAGGCCCTGTTTTCCAGTCAAGGACTTGTGCACATGGTGCCCCTTTTCGGAAAAGTACATTTCCAGGGACTCGAGAATGGATTGATCGTCATCAATGATCAGGATCTTAGCCATAGGTTCTTCTCAAAGGAAGGGAGACAACGAATGCCGTCCCGCGCGGTTTCAGATTCAAGGCCTGGATGGACCCTCCGTGGGCCTCGAGTATTCTCTGGACAATACTCAATCCCAGGCCGGTGCCTTTGCTTTTGGTGGTAAAAAACGGCTTGAACACTTCCTGCATAAAATCCACAGGTACCCCCGGGCCGTTATCCATGATGTGAAGCTGGACTGCCGGTTGCTCCCCATCGCTGTCCATTGAGGACCGGATGATCACCCTGTCGCCTTCAGAAGATGCTTCAATGGCATTTAAAAACAAGTTGATAAATACCTGCTCCAGCTTTTCCCGGTCCCCGAATACCTGCACATTATCCTTTTCTAGCTGGAAAGATGGGGTGATCTTTTTTTCCTGAAACTTATGCTCCAACAGCTCAAGGCTGGATGAGATGACTGTCTGGATATCCAGTTTTTCCGACTTGACCCTGACCGGCTTGGCGAAATCCAAAAGTTGACTCAATATATTTTCTAAGTGTCCGACTTCCCTGATGGAAATATCGATTCTGCGCTGATCGTTAGGGTTGTTGATATCGCTTTTTTTAAGTATTTGTAAGTTCATCTTGACACTGGACAAGGGATTTCTCAATTCATGGGACAGAGAGGTTGTGATTTGGCCGATGTAGGCCATTCTCTCCGCTTCCCGGACTTTTTTCTCCATTTCCACCCGCTGGGTAATATCCCGGCAGATACCTATGACTGAGTCCTTTTGTCCATAACACGCATCCCTGGCCAGCATTTCAGTTGGATAATAGTTACCTTTCTTAGTTACTCGCATGTATTCAATTGTTCTGGGCGGCTTTTGAATAATAAATATCTTGTTGATGATTTCTATAATCTTTGACCTATCCTCAGGAGATACAAAATAGAAGTACTTCTGTCCAATGACTTCATCTAAAGTGCATCCATGCATTTCACAAAACGCCTTATTGGCAAAGACAATTGACTTGTCCTGCACAACAAAATATCCGTCGAATATCTCTTCCACCAGAGTTCTATACTTGAGCTCCGATTCTTGCAGCTCAGAAGTTCGAACCCTCACCTCCTGCTCCAGCCTTCTATTGTGCTCCAAAATCTGGCGTTGATGCATGCCCTGGAAGTGGTCGCTGAACCGATGGATGGTATAGGCCAGGCAGTGGTTGATTTTGGTCACGCTTTCACAGAATTCCTGAGTGGTTGTCTCCTCAGCCAGCATGGGTATGACAATGATCCGGTACAATTCAAAGGCCTTTTGCACATCGGACAACAAGAAACCCGCTTCCAGGCGCATCTTGGTGATCTGCTGGATAAAGCAGTCAATATATTCGTAATCGTACCAGACGATGACCTGGTAGTTTGCCTCAAAGGCATCTGTACAGGTCTGAAAGAGCTCTGTGCGGGGCCGGCTGTAGTGATACATCTCCTCCAGTTTGTTGACCCATTCCTGGATGATCACATCTCGTTGCCGTTTGTGAAAATCGTCTATGCAAAAACCCATATGCACCACTTGTCATTATTCATTATTTGGATTATGGCTATTTTGTATCTACACCTTGAAGCTACTGTCAAGGTGAGCTGGCCTTGAAACCTGGCCGGGCATTTCCTATCCACCAGTAAAACGAAAACTGCAAAAAGTGGGTTTACTTTCATCTGCGATAAAATTTGAAGCCATAAGCTTTTGTTTTTACTGACCTCTGACTTCTGATCTCTGACCTCTGTATGTAGGAGCTTCTCTGTATGCAACCCAAATTAATGGACCTCTCTGCAGCCATAGACCGCTATGTTCCCAACGGAAGTACTCTGGCAACCTGTACCTGCCTGGAAGCTCTGATCCCCTTTGCCGCGGCCCACGAGATCATGCGCCAACAAAAGCGGGACTTGACCCTGGTCGGTCCCATCTCCGATATCTGCTTTGATCAGCTCATAGGCGCTGGATGTGTGTCCAAGATCCGGGCCGCCTGGGTGGGAAACGTGATTACCGGATCAGGATACAATTTTCGCCGAGCTGTGGAAAGCGGAGCTTTAGAAGTCGAAGATCATTCCAACTTCACCATCTCAACCGCCTTACGGGCAGGCGCCTCCGGTATTCCTTTCCTGCCGGTGCGCACGGCCTTGGGCAGCTCGCTCATGGACACAAACGACAGCCTCAAAGTCATCACCTGCCCTTTTACCGGGGCCACCCTGGCCGCTGTAGCCGCCATCACCCCAGATGTAGCCATTATCCACGTCCAACGGGCCGATCCCTGGGGAAACGCCCATTTATGGGGCAATTTGGGCATTGCCCGCGAAGCCTGCCTGGCCAGCAATCACGTTATCCTCACTGCTGAGACTATCGTGGACCCCGAAGTCATCACCAGCGATCCCAACCGGGTATTCACCCCAGGATTTCGAGTCAGTGCAGTGACTCATGTCCCTTGGGGCGGACATCCATCGGCTGTTCCTGGATACTACAACCGGGACCACCAAATGTATCTTGATTATCAAAAGGCCAGCCGAACCACAGACCAGTTTGCCCAGTGGCACAAGGAATGGGTGGACGGTCCTTCCGATCGCTCCGCGTACCTGGACCTGTTGGGGCAGGAACGAATGGAACGGTTGGCCCTCAAACACCACGTCCTGTCGGAGCCTGCTGACTATGGCTACTGATCGCTACACTCAAGCAGAACTCATGGTCGCGGCCGCGGCCAGGGAAATAGCCGACCAGGAGGTCATCTTTGTCGGCATGCGCCTTCCCTTACTCGGCTTCTTATTAGCCAAAAGCACTCATGCCCCCAATGCAGTGGGCATATACGAACTTGGCTTGGTCCGCGATTCGGTGGCTCCGGAGCCCATCTTGACCATGGGCGATCTGCCCAATTTTTACCGTGCCCAGTGGCTGTGCGACATGGCGGATATGATGAGCCTGCTGCAGAAAGGGGAAGTCCAGGCCAGCTTCATCGGCGGGGCCCAGGTGGATCGATTCGGGAACTTAAATACCACTTACAGCAAGAACGGATCCTCCGGAACAACCCGTTTGCCGGGAAGCGGTGGGGCCTGCGACCTGGCCAGTTTGGCCGGACGGCATATCATCATTATGAAACACGAAAAACGGCGGTTTGTGCCCCGGGTGGACTATATCACCTCCCCTGGCTACGGGGACGGACCCGATTGGCGTCAACGCGTCGGCCTACCCAGGGGGGGACCGTCCACGGTCATCACTACCCTGGGCATCCTGGGTTTCGATGACCACAGCAAGGAAATGATTCTGCAGGCCGTCCACCCCGGAGTCAGCGAGCAAAAAGTGCTGGAAAACACCGGCTGGCCTTTGCGCGTTGCTTCTGAGGTCGATACCACTCCGGAGCCCACGGACAGGGAGCTGGCCATGCTCCGTCGCTTCGATCCCCACGGCTACTGGACCGGAAGTTAAGCTGAAAGGGTGTTGGCAGTGTTCAGTGTTCAGAGTTTCATACAAGTCTCGTCTTAGGCAGATATCCTGGCGAAACATCCGGCAAATCTAAAATATTTTTTTTGCGCTCTTTGGCGCAAAAAAAGGAAGCATTCCATGATCGATCAAGACTATGTGCACAGAACCAAACACCTCTTTGAGGTAGCCCTGGGGAAAAGACAAGCTCATTTGGCCGTAACCCGAGCCACTTTGGCCAATGTCTATACTGGAGAGCTCCTGGAAAATCAGAGCATCTGCGTGTGGGACCGCTGGATCGCTTATGTAGGCCCCCAACCAGGGGATTCCATCGGCCCGGAAACCGAAATCATCGACGCCCAGGACAAAACAGTCATTCCAGGGTTTATTGACGGACACACCCATATGTCCGACAGATATACTGCCGCACCCTTCCTCATACACGTAATCCCCGGAGGCACGACAGCCATCGTCACCGAAAGCGTCGAACCTTATGCAGTGGGCGGATACGAAGGTGTGACAGACTTCATGGACTCCCTGTCCGATCAGCCTATCCACTTCTTCGGTACCGTTCCTCCCAGCGCCTCCATCAGCACCAACTTTCCCCCTGTTTCCCAGGACGACCTGAACCAACTTCTGGCTCGTCCGGATATCATCGGACTGGGGGAATCCTTCTGGCAATCGGTCCTGAAAGATCCGGATCGGCTGCTGCCTGTCTTTGAAAAGGTCGTATCCCAGGGAAAGCTCCTGGAAGGCCACTCCGCCGGTGCGAGCGGGAACAAGCTCAACGCCTATGCGGCTGCCAACGTTTCGTCCTGTCATGAACCCATCAATGCCCGGGAAGCAATTGAACGCTTGCGCCTGGGATTCTACGTCATGGTCCGGGAGGGCAGCATCCGCCGGGATCTGGAAGAAATCCTGACCCTCAGAGACGAGATCCCCGATTTGCGGCGCATGATCTTGGTCACCGACGGGGTCAGCCCCAAAGATCTCCTGGAAAAAGGGTACATGGAATTCGTGGTCCAAAAGGCCGTGGATTCCGGTCTATCACCCATGACCGCCATCCAAATGGCCACCATCAATCCGGCCACCCACTTCAATCTGGACCATATCATCGGCGGTATTGCCCCTGGTCGGTATGCAGACATGTCCATCCTGCCTGATATTTGCCGCATTCAGCCGGAAATGGTCATGGGCAAGGGGCGGATAATTGCCAGACAGGGCCAGTGCCTGACCACACCACGTGCACACTCTTTCCAGCCGTCCAGCCTGGACAGTGTGCATCTGCCCTCAGCCCTGATCACAGACCACTTTCGAATTTTTGCTGATCCAGCTGTAGACCAAGTGACCGTCAGGGTCATAGATATGATCACTGATTTGGTCACCGCCGAGGCTCACCTCACTTTGCCGGTGGATAATGGACAAATACAATCTGATCCATCCCAAGATGTGATCAAAATAGCCGCCCTGAACCGCAGCAACAATCCGGGTCAAAAGTTTGTGGGGTTGATTCGGGGCTTTGGACTCAAGACCGGGGCCTTCGCCGCCAGTACCGGCTGGGACCTGGCCGACATCGTGGTTCTCGGGACTTCCGACGCTGACATGGCTGCGGCCGTCAATCGAATCCGGGATCTGAAAGGGGGAGTGGTTGTCTGTGAACAAGGCCGGATCAAAGCTGAACTGCCCTTGCCCATTTTGGGGCTGATGACCGATGCTCCCATTTCCACCCTGGCCCAGGACTTGGATACCATCGCCGCCGCCCTCCATGACTTGGGCGTCACTTTCCGGGATCCGCTCTTGGCCTTAAGTGCGCTGACCAGTGCGGCCATACCCTTTTTGCGTATCTGTGAACAAGGCTTGGTCAACCTCAAATCCGGCCCTTGTTCTTTGTTTGCCTCTGACCCTGGTTGAGCTCTCCTTGAGCCAGGCAGACATAAGCTTGCGCAAGCATTGATTCCCTTCTGCAAAAGAATATACGCTTCCTGGTCAGTATGAAATCAACTCTTGACTTATTGACGATCAATGCCTTAGGATCACTTGCAGGCTTTCAATCAAAGACTCATTTCGTTACTGCTTTCGACCACATTTTACCTTACGCATCGCAATGAGGCTTACCCTTGACACAATCTCAATCGGGACGAAGAATCAACGTGACTGACCAAAACAAAGAACAGACGGCTGAAACTGCTTCGAGCCCCCCCACCACAAAAGTCAAATTTGAGATATATGGGGAGGAAATGATCGAAAAAGAGGTCAAATCCAGTGGGAACAGCGGTCGTGTCTACTTGCCCCCGGATTGGGTGGAACGACATGTGAAGATCGTGCGCATTGATTAAGGTCAAGGGACAACTGCCCAACCTTGTACACAAACCCAGCCTTACCATTTAAATACAAAGGATCGTTTTCCATGGAAAACATTCGGATCAGAGCCCTAGAAGCCACTGATGCAGATGATATTGCCCAAATATATTCCTCCATAATCCGCCAACCGGTCGGTAGTGAATTCACCTCCCTTATTGAAAATCATGCCCAGAACACAAACGATATCTGCTTTGTGGCTGTGGTGGACGGTCGGGTCATAGGCTTTATGATCAGCTACATCCTCCCCTTCAGTTTCGGCATTGAGAAAAGTGCCTGGATCGCTACTTTAGGCGTAGACCCGGAGTTTATGGGCCACCGTATCGGAGACACCCTGGCCCGCAAAATCTTCAAGCGCTACCAGGAAATGGGCATTCAACGGGTATACACTTCCGTGCCCTGGAACTCCGTAGATGTCTTGTCTTTTTTCAACCACCTGGAGTTTGAGCGCAGCAATTTTATCAACCTGACCAAGAATCTCGATCAAATCTTCGGGGAAGAGGACTAGAATACATAACTTGCTGAGAACAGGCTCGTATACCATCCTTTCCCTTCTGCAATTCATTTTGCCATTCAAGATATTCATATGAAATGAGAATTAATCCCGGTTGCTGGTTTGGCCGGCCGGGACCGTCAGGCTCAAGCCTGGCTTTCTTGATGCGAGCTTTGCGAGCATCTGGCCTCAGAATGTGGCCGGAGCCACAAGAGAAGACGTCCCCAGGGAGGACCCTGGGAACGAAAAAAAGAGGGCCTGCCCTTCGGAGAAGGTCGGCCTACGCGGTTGCAACCCAGCTCGTGGTCTTTTGGGTAGGGCGGTCCTCTCCGAGGGCCAGTCCTCTTCAGCTTCATCCTGGATCAAACTGGCGGCTTCTTACGAATAACAAATAACTAATAACAGGTCCGCCAGAGGCGGCCCTAACTCCCATCCCCAGATACCTCCCCCTCCCCGCTTCACCAGCGGCTTTTCGTTTTCTATTTGACATATAGCCACTTTATGACTATAATGTAAATTTACATTATAATTTCAATTGGTTGTTAAAGATTAACAAACCAAGTGAGTTGGGAGTGTGCAATATTTTCCTTGAATTGCCATCCCTTACCCCCTCGAAAACCTTGGTGCTTTGACAGGAGGCAAACGTATGGGAAAAGTCGGCATAATTGGAGTGGGACAAAGTTCATTCGTCCGCGGCTATCCGGGATCGATAAAAGAGTTGGCTTTTGAAGGCTTTAAAGAGGCGATGCAAGACGCCAACATCGCCTCCGAGGATATTGAGGCCTCTATTGTCTGTTCCGCTCCGGAATACGACAAACAACGCTCCCCGGCCGGAGTCCTTACTGAATATCTCGGTCTTGTCCCCCAGCCCACATGTTACCTGGAGAGCCTCTGCTCTTCCAGCAGCATGGGGGTCCGGATGGGATATTCTCTGATCAAGTCCGGACTGCACGATGTGGTGGCTGTTATCGGATTTCAAAAGATGTCCGAGATCTCTTCGGCCGAATCGCAGGAACGTATGGGCCGTGGGGCGGACCTGCAGTGGGAAAGCCCATTCGGGACCATGATGCCTGCCTATTACGCCATGTACGCCAGGGCCCACATGGACAAATACAGCACCAAGCCCGAAGACTTAGCCGCTATTCGGGTCAAAGCTTCCACCTATGGACAAATAAATGAGAAAGCTGTGTATCGCAAAGCGGTAACCATGGATGATCTTTCAGAGCCGGACCGAAAAATGTCCGGCCCAGTGGCCAGCCCCTTACGGGTTGGGGACTGCTGTGCCAATGCCGACGGGAGTTCCTGCATCATTATGGCCAGTGAAGAAAAGGCCAAAGCCCTGTCCGCAAAACCGGTTTGGGTCCTTGGAGTTGGGGCTGCCTCGACGACAGTAAATCTTGCTGGACGCAACCTGTTTACCGGCCTCACTGTAGCCAAAGATGCTGCCAAAGAAGCCTATTCCATGGCTGGCATAGGTCCCAAGGACGTGGATGTGGCCGAAGTCCACGACTGTTTTACTATCGCCGAGCTTATGGCCTATGAGAACCTGGGATTTGCCGAACCCGGCCAGGGAGTGGAGCTTATCCGGAATAAAGAAACCTATAAAGAGGGAAAGATACCAGTCAACGTGGACGGCGGCCTTCTTTCCAAGGGTCATCCCATAGGGGCCACTGGCGGATCGCAAGTTCGGACCATTGTTCTCCAGCTCCGGGGTGAAGCCGGAGACATGCAGGTCAAGGACCCGGAAATCGGCTTGGTCCACAATATTGGCGGGGTTGGTCTGTACGGTAATGTGACCATTTTAGGGAGGTAGGCCCACAATGAGCAAAAAAGAAATAGACGATCGATTCAAAAAGTTCGGTACCGTCAGCTTCATCGGTCAAAGTAAAGTCAACGACTTTATAGATTATATGGAAGCCGGCAAAATCATGGGCACCAGGTGCCGGGACTGCGGTATGATGTTCTTCCCCCCCAGGGCGGATTGCTATAAGTGCCTGACCAGTAATATGGACTGGTTTGAGGTCGACAAACCCGGCAAACTGGTCAGCTTCAGCAAGCTGCAATTCGGGCCGGTAGGTTTTGAAAACGACCTGCCGTACATCATCGCCCTCCTCGACTTTGGTGAGTATAAAATCTTTGGACGTATCGCGGACCAGGTCCCGGAAAACGAGCTGTCCATCGGTATGCAAATGAAAGCCATGGTCAATACCTTGCCCAACGGGCAGCTCAACTACGTCTTTGACCGGACCTAGTTGAGAGATCAGATCTCAGTCCGGCCAACGGTTGGACTGAACACCGAACACCGAAAACAGTGTGTCGCGTTTCATACGAGCAAAATCGAAGAGTAATTAAGACATCACTAGGAGGTGATGGATATGAGCGGAGCACCGGATAAAATACACACCTGGCAGATGGTCCAACCAACGACAAAAGACAAGGAAAGCGGCCAAGTCACACCCGGAAAACTGGAAAAAACGACCCTTGATGTTCCGGAGCTCAAATCGGGTGAGGTCCTGGTCGAGGTGGCTGGCTGCGGAGTCTGTCACACCGATCTAGGATATTTTTATGACGGCGTACCCACAGTGAACAACCCCCCTTTGACCTTGGGCCATGAAATCTCCGGAACCGTGGTTGCCGGGGATGAAAAGTGGGTGGGCAAAGAAGTCATTATCCCGGCGGTCATGCCCTGCCGGCAGTGCATTCTGTGCAAGACCAGACGCGGGAACAGATGCCTGAATCAGAAAATGCCCGGAAACAGCATGGGCATATATGGGGGGTTCTCCAGCCACATTCCCGTTCCCAGCATTGATTTGTGTGAAGTCAAAGACCGGAAGGGAATCCCCTTGTCCCACTTGGCTGTGGTGGCCGATGCGGCGACCACCCCCTACCAGGCCAGCCAGCGGGCCCAAATAGACCTGGGAGACAACACCATCGTCATTGGAGTGGGCGGCGTCGGACAGTATATGGCTCAGGAACTCAAGGCCCTGGGGGCTAAGACCGTTCTGGCCATTGACATCAACGACAAGCGCTTGGAACAGATGCTCTCCTATGGTGTGGACGCAACCATCAACTCCAAGGGCAAGAGCCCCAAAGAAGTGAACAATGAGTTCAAGGAATTCCGCAAGAAAAACGACCTTCCGGCCCATGGCTGGAAGATCTTTGAATGCAGCGGAACCAAGCCGGGCCAGGAAACAGGGCTGGCTCTGCTCAGCTTTACCGGGAAGATGATGGTCGTGGGTTTTGGCCCGCAGAAGGTGGAATACTCCATCAGCCGGCTGATGGCCTTTGACGCTGAACTCATCGGCACCTGGGGCTGCCTCCCGGAATACTATCCCAAGGTCCTGGACCTTGTGACCAGCGGCAAGATCAGCTTAAGCGAATTCGTGCAAACCCAGCCCATGAGCACCATTCAAGAGGCCTTTGAAGAGGCTCACAGCACTCCGCCGGAAAGACGTATCATCTTAGAACCCGACTTTTAGCCACAAGACCGATTGTTGACCGGATGGACAATACGCATCAAGCACCCAAAGCATATCAGGAGGAAACAGCATGGCATTAGCAGATTGGTTACCCAGAGACAATGAGTTGAAAGATCATCACCTGTTTGGCGATGAGCATTTCAGTAACGAGGCCCCGGGGATCATGTATGAGAAGAAACCCTTCGTTGACCCCAAAGGACAACATATTGATGGGTTGTATACCGCCTGGGTTACTTTGAACAATCCTTCCCAATTCGGATCGTACACCACCAAAATGCTCAAAGGGATCATCGCCGGAATGCACAAGGCCTCCATGGAGCGGGATGTGGTGGCCATCGTCCTGACCTCGGTTGGAGACAGGGCCTTTTGTACCGGTGGAAATACCAAGGAATACGCTGAATACTACACCAAAAGACCCCTGGAATACGCTCAATACATTGACCTTTTCTCCGGGTCCATCGACGCCATCCTTAAGGCCCGCAAGCCGGTCATCTGCCGGGTCAACGGCATGCGCGTCGCCGGGGGGCAGGAAATCGGCCAGGCCTGCGACTTCAGCGTGGCCGCGGACACTGCTGCCTTTGGCCAGGCCGGAACCCGCCACGGCTCCACCCCCACAGGAGGATCGACCAACTTTTTGACCTGGAATATGACCATGGAGCAGGCCATGTGGCAGTCCACCTCCAATCAGATGTGGAGTGCGGCCAAAATGGAACGGGTGGGGGCCATCACCAAGGCCTTGCCCATCAAAAAGAACAACAAAGGCGAATGGGTGCGCGACCCCCGGGTCATAACTGACAGGTATGTGGATGAAAACGGGGACATAGCCTACGGTGAGTTCAAGACTGGAGATGCCTTTAAACAGGCCAAGGAAGATCTCAAAACCCTGCAGACCGACTGGAGCAAGCTGGACAGCTATATCGATTATATGATCTGGACCTTGAGCAACACCACCTTCCTCTGCCTGATGAATACAATTGAAGACGTCCGGGCCAGAAAGAAATTCTTCTGGGATAACTTAAAGAGCACCCAGATCTACTGGCTGGCCGCTAACATGAACACCGAAGCCTATCTCGGCTTCAACGCCTTTAATACCTCCAAAATGACAGGTTCCAGAGATATTGACTTTATGTCCTATCGCCGGCTGTTGGCCGAAGGCAAGCTCTTTGACGACGTTGCCGAAGAAGTTATGCCCAAGCCCCAGGAATAATGCCCATTGGCTGTTGAAGGCAAAACGTCACCAGGGGTGGACCCTGGTGACTGCAGAAAAAGCTGCCCGGCACTCATGTGCATTCCAAATGTTCATGTTGTGTGCAAATCCCCATCATGCACTTGAGTGCCGGGGGTCCAAAATTCGAAAAACATATTTATTTAAGGTGCACCACTATGCGACTGGAAGGGAAGAAAGCCATCGTTACCGGAGCGGGCCGAGGGATCGGAAGGGCTATCGCTCTGAACTTTGCCCGGGAAGGGGCGGATATCTTGGTCAATTATCACAGCAACGACGCCGCGGCCCAGGAAGTCATTCAAAAAGTCCAGGAAATGGGCCGCAAGGCTGTTGCGGTCAAGGCCGATGTGAGCATTTACCAGGACGCCTACAAAATGGTAGATACAGCGGTCAATGACCTGGGCGGGCTGGACATCCTGGTCAACAACGCCGGCATGTCCAAGCCGGGCATGATGCTCAAAATGAGTGAAGAAGACTGGGACAAGATCATCGATATCCACCTCAAAGGGACCTTCAATGCCAGCCAGGCGGCCGGACGGCAGATGAAAGAACAAAAGTCCGGCCGGATTATCAATGTCATCTCCTCTGCCGGGCTCTACGGAACCATCGGACAGATCAACTACAGTTCAGCCAAGGCCGGAGTCATCGGCTTCACCAAATCGGCCAGCCGGGAGTTGGGCCGCTATAACATTACGGTAAATGCCATCTGTCCCGGCATCACAGCCACAGAAATGACCGAGAAACTGCGAAGCGACGAAAAGCTCAAAGAGATCTACTTGGGCCGCATCCAACTCGGTCGTTTTGGTCAACCTGAAGACATTTCCCCGGCCTTCGTATTTTTCGCTTCCGATGAAGCCAGTTACGTCACTGGCCAGATCCTGGCAGTAGACGGCGGATACATCGGCTAATTTTTGATCAAGGAGGCTGCGCACCATGAGTTATGAACTGATCCGAACTGATCTCAGCGATGGGGTGGCCACCATCGTCTTAAATCGCGAACCCCTGAACATCTTAAATATCGCTATGATGGAGGAAATCAACTCCGCCCTGAAAGACTTTCAGCACAAGCAGGTTAAGGTCCTGGTCTTTCGGGCTGAGGGCAAGTCCTTCAGCGGCGGAGTGGATGTGGGCGAACATATGGGGGATATGGCCCCCAAAATGATCGAGGCCTTTCACGCCATGTTCCGGAACATGGACCAGCTGGCTGTCCCATCCATCGCCGTGGTCAATGGGGCGGCTCTGGGCGGAGGATGCGAACTGGCCGTGTATTGCGACCTGGTTATTGCCTCTGAAAAAGCCAAGATCGGTCAACCTGAAATACAAGTCGGCGTATTTCCACCCATAGCCGCCCTGCTCTTTCCTCGAATCATGGGCCGGAAAAAGGCCATGGAGCTTATTTTGTCCGGAGATGTGATCAAGGCCCAGGAGGCCAAAGAATTGGGCCTGGTCAACGAAGTGGTGCCCCACGACGAACTCGAGGACAAGGCCCAGGAGTTTATCAAAAAGTTCACCAATCACAGTGGAGTTGTGCTCAAGCACACCCGGCAGGCTATACTCACCGGAATCGAGGATGAACAGGAACGCGCATTGAAACAGATTGAAGACCTCTATCTGAACAAGCTCATGGCTACCGAGGACGCCATGGAAGGATTGGAGGCCTTTTTAAACAAACGGAAGCCAGAGTGGAAAGAACGCTGATTCCATGTCCATTCTTTCCTCCCCTCTGAGCTCCGGCTTCTCCGGAGCCCTTTTGGGCCTTACAGCCGGCTTGGCTCCAGGGCCAATGCTCACCTTAGTCCTCTCCCACACCTTGCGTTACCGCATCCGGGAGGGTTGCAAGGTGGCCTTGGCCCCTTTGCTCACCGATCCACCTATCATTTTGGCAGCCATCTTCCTTTCTCTGCAAGTACGGGACATAGAGCCAGTCCTGGCCATCCTTTCCCTTTTCGGAGCCGTATACCTCATTTACCTGGGGTTTGAGACTCTGCACATAAGTGCCAGGGTACTGCAAGCTCCCCAATCCAGGCCCCAATCCCTGCTCAAAGGTATAATGACCAATTTTCTCAACCCCCATCCCTACCTGTTCTGGTTGACGGTGGGTGCACCCATTCTATCCGCCCAGAGCAATCATCCTGTTTTCAGGGCCGGACTCTTTTTGCTCGGGTTCTATAGCTGCTTGATCGGGGCCAAAATGGTTTTGGCCTGGGTTGTCGGGTCCAGCCGTTTTCTGGTCAAGGGCCGGATGTATACCTGGACCATGCGGTTTTTAGGGGTGGTCTTGTGGGGCTTCGCCCTCTCTCTGAGCTTTCAGGCTGGGAGACTGCTTGGAATCTGGTAGGGAGTATCTGTTCAGCCTGGCCTCCGGCAAGCCTGAAATATTTGTGTCCCAAAGGGGGCAAAATAAATGAATGGTCTATACTTACTCATCCCTGGCTGAGTCGTCCCGCCAAGAGTGTTTGCCGTACTCTTCCGGCCGTCCGTAGACTGTATAGTCGTGCATGATAGCTGCCGCCAGGTCGGCAATCTTTTTCACAGTTTGGTAGGCGGGATACTGCATGTACTCCTGGCTTAAGGCCTGGATCTCCTGCATATACACATCCCTGTCAATAGGCCCTTGCATAATATGATTTCCTTATGGACTTGAAGGTTTATGGGCTCAGGCTCGTCTGAAGCCAGGCTGTGGCCAGGCCATAAAGGGCGACCGCCGCCAGTGGAGACCCTGACGTCTGATCTCTGTCTTCTGACCTCTGTCTTTTGTCACCCCCCCGCCAGCATGACGGTTATAAAAATCTCATCCCCATCCTGGACCGGTTTTTTCAGCTCCTCTGGGTAGGCGCTTTCTGCATTTACGTAAATTTCGATATGATTTTTCAGCTTGCCCTTTTCATCGAACAGGGCGCTCTTCATATCCGGAAAGAGATGGACCAGCTGGTTCAAGCACTCCCCCACTGTTCTTCCTTCCACAAAAACTGTTTCTTGATCATTGGTATATGCCCGATGGGTCTTGTGCACATTCACCCTAACGCTCATACTTTATGTCCTTTTTCAAGAATACCGCAATGTTCACATTGAGGGTTTCTGCTTACTCGAAACTCCCGCCACTTAAGTTTTAAGCCATCATAACGCAACAGGCGATCGGTCATCAACTCCCCGGCCCCTAAAATATACTTAATAGCTTCGGTGGCCTGTAAGGCCCCTATAACTGCCGGGGTTACGCCAATGACCGGAACACTGCCTGCCGGGTCCACCGGTCCCCTGGACAGGCAGCGCAAACAGGTGCTTTGCCCAGGAAGTATGGTCATGACCTGACCCTCAAAATCGCTCACTGCTCCGTGAATGAGCGGTATGCCCAGCTTCAGGGCAGCTTTGTTGACAATGTACCGCGTTTTTTGATTATCCAAAGCATCTATGATCACATCATGTCCACTCAAAATCTGGACCGCGCTTTCTGCCGTGAGTGTCTCCCGGCAGGCCTTCACAGTCACCTCTGAATTGAGCTGTGCCAGCTTCTCCCGGGCCGAATCCACCTTATATCGACCGATATCGGCTTCGAAATGAAGGACTTGCCGGTTGAGATTGCTCAGATCGATAGTATCATGATCCACAAGGGTTACGTTTCCGATTCCGGCCGCTGTTACGTAGGTGGCTGCCGGAGATCCCAGACCACCGGCGCCGCAAATCAGGACCCGGGCCTGCTTGAGGAGATTTTGCCCCGCAGCACCTATTTCATCGATCAAAATCTGCCGCTCGTAGCGCTGCAACTCGTCTGCACTGAGTGAAGATGACATAGGCATTCTCCAAACCTAAAAATTTGCCCTCCCGTTCACCGAAATGAACAAAAGAACTCTTAGCTGGTTTGTTGGCAATACCAATTTCGATCCATGAGCCTTCCTTTTCCTCCCTAAGAACTCGGGTCTTGAAACTCAAGCAGAAGACTGGGCATGGCATTTAAAACCACTTGACGCAGGACTAAAAAAACATTAACTTTGAAAAACGCTTGCATTCAGCATGTTATAACGTTAGAAACTTCACAACCCAGTATCCCGAGCCTCTCATTTTCTCTTTCCAGCAGGCAAGTACAACCTGTTTTTTTCACCTGATCTGGGTTTGAAGAACGGGCCGGGAGCTGAACATTTCCATGTGCGTTTATCAAGGGTCTGTGTTCACGGCCCCCTCAAGCCACTCCAGTGAACGCGTTATGCACTTACTACTCGTTCAACAAACGGTATTCCAACCAATCGAGGAATTCCAATGTTCAACAATACTGCCTCCCCGGAAAATGACCAGAACAACAAAAAGACCATCCCCAGTTACAAGGCGCCGGCCGTACACAAGGCCTTTCAAGTAGTACGTACCGTCGCCCAGTCCCAGCACAGCCTGGGCATTGTGGAGTTGGCCCAGAAGCTTGGATTTAGTAAAAGCACAACCCACGGCCTGGTCCATGCTTTGCTCCGGGAAGGGGTTCTCACTCAAGGACCGGGGGCCCGGAAGCTCTCCCTGGGCCCGACCATTGCTGAGCTCGCCTTTGCCAACTGGAACCAGGAGTTGGTCACCCAAATGGCCCAACCCATCCTCAACAACATCCGGGACAAAATCAATGAAACGGTCATCCTGGGCGTCCGAATCCGGAATCGGGTTTTGATTATCGCCACGGCCGAGGCCTCTGAATTCCTAAAAATTTCTGCTTTGGTCGGATCGACCATTCCCCTTTTGGGCGGGGCCGTGGGAAAAGTGTTTTTGTCTATGGAAAACCCATATCATGCTGCTCAACTTATCCAAGAATACGGACTTCCTCGGTATACAGATCAATCTATCACCGATATTAATAGCTACCTGACCGAACTGGAAAAAGTCCGTTCTCAGGGTTATGCCATTGATATCGAAGAATATATTCAGGGAATCCGGGCTGTGGCTGTGGCCTTGCACAACCAGCGCGGATTGCCGGCGGCATTATGGGTGGTGGGAATATCAGCCAATATGGACTCGGAAAAAATGCAGACCATTGCCGACATCGTGGTGGCCAAGGCCGATGAGCTTCGGCACATATTGGACCAAGGCAGCCTCAAATCATAAGCCCTTTTGTTGAGCCCCGCCAAGAGCGGGGCTCAACAAAAGTCTATTGGATGGTAAACAGCTTGTCAGCTTGAGTGTCCTTCCATGGCCAGGCCCTGCTTCTGGGCTGCAGCCTTCTTTTCCGCACTCTTTCGTTTCTTCGTGGAGCTGACCGCATAGGCCGGCACAAAGTCCACGGCTTTCACCTCACAAAAACGAACACATTGGGGATCGCCTCCGCACAAATCACACTTAAAAACCTTGTGTGCCGTGGGATCGTAGTTCATGGCTCCGAAAGGACAAACCTCAACGCATGAACGGCAGCCGATGCACACCTCGTGATTCACAGTCAGACAGCCCAGATCCTTATCCCGAGTTATGGCCCCCACCGGACAAATGTTTTTACAAGGTGCATCCTCGCACTGCTGGCATGTCATGGGGATATACCGGCCTTCTTCCTCCCATTTGACAACTTGGATCCTGCTTTTGATCGGGTTGGAGACCCCTTCATGACTTACGGAACACACCTGTTCGCACAGACGGCAACCAGTGCATTTCTCTGAGTTGACGGTAAGCACTTTATACATCATTGACTCCTTGCATACATTCTAGAGCATATGGCTGGGTTCTTTTTCCAGCCCCAAGCGCTCCAGGGTTTCTTTCGTCGGCACCCCATCCATATCCCACCCATGATGGGTGTAAAACTCGTCCAGCATGACCTGGAACTTGTCCCTGTCGATTGTTTTGCCGATCACGTCCGGGGCCCCTCTGCGACAAGGCTCGTCAAAATAGCGATGGTTGAGGGTATCTCCCTTCTTGGGATCGTCGCGCTTGAGGCCTTCCCGCAAGTTAAAAAGCCTTTCCAGATTATTGCACCTTTCGGCCGCTTGCCAAATTTCTTCCGGAGTGAACTCCAACCCCGTATTCAAGTAAATAACCCGGGGCCAATCTTCAAAATTGGGCAAGGTAGCCCCCAAAAATACCGTATGGTACTTGCAGATGCCCAGGCAATCCACGGCCATATAGCAGTTTTCCTGCCAGAATACCTGCCATGGTTTGCCCACATACTCCGTATGCTCCGAGGACAGAGGACCATCGTAAGGAATCGGGCTGCTGTAAATCTTGCGGAGCACGTTTTCCGGAAGGTGATAGAGGTCAATGGCCGGCCGGCTGCGCAAATGATCCGATCCACGGGATGCAGTAGCGATATTTAAGGCCAAGGCCGGGGTGGCCCGTTCGTCGGAATGCAGGTTGTTCATCCCTTTGACCTGAATGAGATAATCGAAGGAATTCTTTCCTATGGCCTCGGATGCCGGAATACCTCCATCCGCCAAGACATTACCCAACCACCCCTGACGATTGCAGATCCGATGGATCATCTCCAGCATGGCGTTGTCGTTGCCGAAACGTAGCTCCAGTCCCTCGGTTTCCTTGTTGGTCAAAATGCCCTTTTCATAGAGTTCCATGGCCCAGGAGATGATGCTCCCGATCTCCAGGTTATCCACTCCGTACTGGTTGACCAGATAATTCCCGGTGAGTACCGTTTCGGCCTTTTTACAATCCGGCTCTGAACCGAAGGCCCCCTGCGAAGTGTATTCCGGGCCCTCGTCGTAGGAGCCTGCATATGGACCGGAGGGCACCTTGTACTTGGCCCGGCAATGGACCTGACACCCGAAACACCCGGTCATATGGTGAGGCCCCATGGTTTCGGTGGCGATATCGTCAAGGGCCTCGGGCTCAATCTCATCAGCGTATTCCATCTGATTGTATTGGAAGTTCCTGGTCCTCACCCCGCCCCAGCAGTTAGTGGCTCCCCAGATAAACGGTGTTCCCAGGGCACCCTGGGTCTTATTCACTTTGGCGCTGGTGATATGATCGATAAAGCTCTTGTTGTGTTCCAGAGCCTCCATGGGATGGGCGATCTTGATATCCATGGTCCCTCTGGCGGCCACAGCCTTCAGATTTTTGGAACCCATAACACAGCCCATGCCTGTCCTGCCCCCGGAGTTCTTAATCCCGGTCATCACATTGGCATAGCGGACCAAATTCTCGCCTGCCTGACCTATGACCGCACTTTTGATCTCCTCGTCCCCGAGTTCCCTTCGGATTTCCCACTGGGTCTCGGTGGTGGATTTGCCCCACAGATTACCGGCGTCCCGGATCTCGATTTCTCCGTCATGGATCCATAAATACACCGGCTTGTCGGCCTTACCGGTAATGACCAGGTGATGAAACCCAGCCCAGGCCAATTCCGGAGCGAAAAACCCACCCATGTTGCAGCTGCCCAAGAGTTCAGTCAAGGGAGATTTGGCCATGATGTGGGTCCTGGCTGTGGCCGAGGCACAGGTAGCGGTAAGCAGACCGCCACTGATAATCAGTGGATTTTCCGGTCCCAAGGGATCACATCCCTGGGGGGTGTGGTTGTAGAGCAAATAGGCGTCCAGCCCACGGCCGCCGATGTATTTTTTGCGCATTTCCAGAGGGATCGGCTGAACCGTCACCTGGCCGGTACTCAGATCGATGTAAGCAATCTTCCTGTCCAAAGCCATATTGCGTCTCCTTCGTAAATCTATTCGTCCTCGCCTGTAGACGAGCCCAACTTTTTGGCCACAGTCTCCTCTGCCAATTTGCGGTTGACATCCCAGACAGGCCCCCGAATCCTGGGAAGGGTCGGGGACACCCAATACAGCCGGTAGGTCATACCACAATTGGGACAAGTGATCTGCTTGCTGCCTGGTTCTGGGGTCAACCTGTCCATACAGCTGGGGTTATGGCACCTGACCTTCCCGTAGCTCCTGGTCTTTCCCAGCGATGACGATGCCGAAACCTTTTCATTGTCACTGCCCATAAACATCTCCTTATAAACAAAGGTTCATCTCATTGCCTCTAAATTCATTATAGTGAAAATCCTAGAGCATAGAAATAGGTGTTGTCAACATATTTTTTTAGCCCATGCGAATCAAAAAAATACTCTTCAGGCATCTTTTTTTCTACTGATCAAGCTTTGAAAGCAAGTTCTTCTGGAACCCACAGAAATCTATTGATTGCAAGATACTGTATTTTAATTTCTTTTTTGATCTCATAGCTTCAACTTGGCCAATGCCTCTTTGCCAGCCATCTTTCCTACAAAGTGTGTAAAGTCACCAGAGAGTGCTTGCATATCAGTATGCCCATTTCCCATGTACCTACTCATCCGTTCACCTTATTGAACTTGCCTCTGCTCTTCAAGGTTTTGCAGATCACAATATATTGTGATTTCATTCCACAATATCCCGTAATTTTGAAAAGGCCACACTGTAACCTGCTGATTATTTTGCAGGTACAATATGGCACACATATAGCTAGGAGCTGCCCATGGGAGCAGCCGCACCAAAAGCACTGCTCGCTCTAATGCCGCTTCATATGTGCAGTGTCCGGTATGGGCAAGAAACCTTTCTTCCTCTGATTCCCCTCCTTGCCACCTGTCTTTCAGGCGGGAGGGAGGGGTCAGGGGAGGGTTCCTTTTTTTGCGACACGTGAGATTCGCCAAGGCACTAGTTGATGAAGGCCATGCCCTACACCATTACATGGAGCAACGTACCCAATCCGTGCAGTCCCTGAGAATCAAAGGAGGAAGACATGGAGATGACCCAAAAGCAGGTGCTGACCAAAAACATTTTCGCGGCCGCCCGATTCGTTGTATACAGTCTCATAGGGATAGGTGCCTTCTTTTTCAGTTTTGAAATACAAGGCAAAAGCACTTTTTTGGTCAACCATATTGGTGACTTCATAAAATCAACTTTTACTCCATACTTACCATATGTAGTGATCGTTATATCATTTATCGCAGTATTGCAAATAATACGCCGAGATCCCAGTTGCTTTAAGGATACAGTAAGCACATTTTTATCTATGATGAAGGTACTGGGATTTATTATGATCTTAATGGTCATATTTCAAATCGGTCCAGAGTTCTTTATAGGTGAAAAGATCGGCCAAACTGTACTCAATAAGGTTGTCATTGCGGTGACCATTACAATCTCAGTTGCCGCAGTCTTTCTTCCTTTTCTGCTGGATTTTGGTCTTGTTGATTTCTGCGGGGTGATCATGAGGCCCATTATGAGGCCGATATTTAAGTGTCCCGGACTTTCTGCAGTTATTGCTGTGACCGCTTATCTCGGGAATTTTGCCGTCGGCCATATCGCTGTGGACAGCTTATACAAGCGGGGGCGGCTCTCGGCCAAGGAGGCGGCCATCATCGGGACCGGTTTTTGTACCGCCTCCCTTCCCTTTTTGCTGGTCATTGCCTCCATTCTCGACATCATGGATCATTGGATCTTCTATTTCTGGAGTTCTCTGTTCATAACCTTTGCCACCACCTTTATCACCATCCGGATATGGCCTCTTTCAGCCAAAAAACAAGACGAGTATTATGCTGGCGTAGAACCGATATTAGAACCGGAGGTAAACACCCAAATCCTCAGAAACGCTTTCCGGGTCGCCCTGGATGTGGCCGGAAAAGCGGACCCCCTGGTTCACCGCTTATGGGTATTCATGCGCGAAAGCTTCAGAATGCTCGGTAGCATCCTCTGCGGAGCCATGTTTTTTGCCTCCTTAGGACTGATCATAAACAACTATACCGATTTATTTGCCTATTTCGGATATATTTTTTGGCCCTTTTTGAAGCTCCTCAACGCCCCGGATGTGTTGATCATTGCCAAGTCGGCTGCCACCAGCGTCTTCGACATCGTGTTACCGGCTATAATCGGCATGGAAGGCGGTGCGTCTTTGGAGGCACGGTACATCATAGCCACCATTCCCGTTTCGGCCATAGTCTTTTTAGCCGCCTTTATACCCTGCATCCTGTCCACAGAAATCCCGGTCAAAATGTCCGAGCTTCTTTTCCTGTGGCTGGTAAGGACCATTATAACCGTTTGTCTGGCCACAATGATGGCCAAGTTTTACTTTTAATGCCAGGAGATACCATATGTCAGGGAAATATGTCCTCAAGGAACTCAGTCGTTACCAAGTCGGTACATTTGCAGATATAATCTATCGCAATGCATTGCTTTATCCGGACTATGAAGCATTTGTCCATGAAGATCGGCGCATATCCTTTTTTGATTACAACCAACGGGTCAACTGCCTTGTAAACGGACTGCAGGATCTGGGCTTGAGCAAGGGCGATGTAGTCGGCATCCTGTCCTGGAACTGTCTGGAATGTGCTGAAGTGGTGGGTGCGGCCATGAAGGGCGGCTTTGTCGCCTCACCCTACAATCCTCGGTTGACCCAGGAGGAACTCCAATACATCATTGATTATTCTCAAGCCAAAATTGTCTTTTGCGGCCCAGAATTTTTGGACATGATTCCGGTCTTACAGAATGCGGTCTCCCGATTCAACACAGCCGTATCCATAGGTAATACCGATAAAGATTATCCCACCTACACATATTTGCTTGAAGAATTCCAATCCACTGAGCCCGAGCCAGAGGTGACCAGAGAGGATCCGGTTTTGATCCTCTATACAGGCGGGACCACTGGGACCCCGCGTGGCGCACTCTTTAGTCACCAGGTCAAAATGGAAAACAGCAAAATCAAGGCCTTGCAATTGGGCCTTGAATTTCGAGATAGAAACCTGGTTGTCCTGCCCATGTTCCATACCGCCCAGGACAGCCATATGTGGCCTTTTTTTCTGACCGGCGGCTGCAACGTGATCATGCCCAAAGGTACTTTTGATCCCCATGCGACCATCAAAATCATCCAGGAAGAGAATATTACCGATACCCATATCGTTCCCACCCAGCTCATAGCCATCCTCAACGACCCGGACATAGAAAACTTCGACCTGGGCAACACCAAGAGGATCTATTACGCCAGCGCCCCCATGCCCACTGAAGTCCTCAAGCGAGGTTTATCCATATTCGGACCTGTTTTCATGCAGGGCTTTGGCCAGACAGAAACCGGGCCCCAGATCGCCGGCTTAAAGCGGGAAGACCACAAGATCTTTGATAAGACCCAGGAGGAACAAAAAGTGCTTGCTTCTGTCGGACAGCCGGATATCGGCACCCATATTCGGATCGTCAATTTCAAGGGAGACGATCTGGCCCCGGGGGAAATCGGAGAGATCATTGTCCAAAGCGAAAAAAACATGCTCGGATATTGGGACAAACCAGAGGAAACTGCAGGAGTAATTCAGGACGGCTGGCTGTATACCGGAGACCTCGGATACTATGACGCAAAGGGATATATTTATCTGGCGGATAGAAAAAAGGATATGATCATCACCGGCGGAGAGAACGTATATCCCAAGGAGGTGGAGAACGTTTTATACAGGCATCCTGCAGTGGCCGAAGTGGCGGTGATCGGAATCCCGGATGATTATTGGGGAGAACGGGTGCATGCGGTGATCATCTTGAACCGGGGACGGGAAGCCACGGAAAAGGAGATCATCGATTTTTGCAAACAGCACATTGCTTCATACAAGGCACCAAAAAGTATAGATTTTGTCGATTCCCTGCCCATGAGTCCGCAGGGTAAGATCCTGAAAAGAGAGCTGCGCAAAATGTATATAGAGCAGGATTAACACTGCACTATTATTTGCCAGCCGTGAGGCAAATAAAGGAAGATCCCCATGCTCAGCAATCGAACCACTCTACGGGTCGAATTCGGTGACTGTGATCCATCTGGTATCGTATTCAACCCCAACTTCTTCAGGTGGTTCGACGCCTCTGTGCATGCCTTGCTGCGGGCAGGAGGGACAAGTCTGAGGGCTTTGCAGGACGAATACGGTATTGTCGGCATACCATTGGTCGAATCGCACATTCAATTTTTCCATCCTGTATACGCCTATGATCTCATTGAGATCCAAACCCGGGTCAGTGCAGTTCATCGTTGCGTGTTCGATCTTGAACACCTGGTGAGCAAAAAAGAGGCTTTGACCGCGGTCAAAGCCTCGGAAACTCGGGCCTGGACAGTCCTGGATACTGCCGAGGACAGGGTCCGGGCCACTCCCTTGCCCAGCCGGGTAAGGCAGATTCTCATGGACGGCTGAACATAGTATAATTACTTTCCAGGGGCTTCATAAGGTTGGTCATGGTCTTATAATACGGTGATTGAGTCTCGTGCAGTCTATTCAGTGAAACAGGACCAATTGCCAAAAATATCAAGCCAATATTTCAGATAGTCGGGATAACGGCACGGCCTTAATATTTTCAGCTAAAGAAAAGGTGAAGAACGTTCTCAGTGGTTTATATACACCATATTGGCTGTCATCTTCCCCTTTACTTCGTCCAAAACTTCAAACCTGCTTAGGTGCTTGCGCACTGTCTTTGGATTTTCTCATATCTCCAAGAGGCGATTCTATACTTTCATGGCCTCGTCAAAACTTCCCTGGGAGAAGCTGTGGAAAACCACCAGGAATGCAGTCCCTGAACCACTTACCCAGGGCAGAACCCTTGTCGCACTCGATAGCACGGTTAGCGGTCTTCTTCTTGTTGAGATAACCGAAAATTGACCCGTCCCTGAATTGACCCTCAAAAATATTGAGCCTACCCCCTCTGCTGGAAAATCTTTCTGCTTACGCAGGCCTGCCGATAGCACACGAGTGCGTCGACTCACTCACTCTGAATGATCTCTCCCTCGGCAATAGACGGGGGGTAGACGATTTTACGCTCCCCGTCCCTGGTCCATTGAAACACGCAGGCCAGACTGTCTTCATGCGGATCCTGTCCAAAGACAACCTGATGTCCCTGATGAAATCGGACCCGGCCCATGGCTCCGAGCCTGTCCGTATGTTCAATGGCTGTGATCAAGGTATCTGGATCCAGGCTATCGGTCTTTTCAATGGCCTGCTTCAGGACATAGACTGCTTCATAGGAAGGTGCCGGGCCGTGCCCGGACTGGATTTCCTGTCCATAGGTCCGCTTGAATGCATTATAGAATCGAGTCGAGGGATAATATTTCAGGGAGGGGATGTTGCCCAGTTCAAAGACCAAGTTCAATGTCCCGGCGATTGATCGGCCGTATGAGGACCAGGCCTTTGAACCAATCAGCGGGGAGATAAACCCAAACAAGAGGGCTTCTGAGTTCATATCACTCCATTGGCGAACCAAATGAATGCTCTTGGAGGAATCGAAAATGGCCAGTATGATGTCGGCTCCCTTCTGTGTGGCTGCCTTGAGCTCAGGTGCATAGGTCATTGCCTTAGAGGAAAAGCTGTTCAGCCCGACCACGGTCCACTCGGATCTTTGCAGATACAATTTCATAATCAGAGAGGCAGTCGTACGGGCCCAGGCGACATCCTGGATCATGATGCTCACTTTCGAGCATCCCAAGGTGTCCTGGAGAAACTTCATCACCTCCACAAGATAATTGGCCAGATATTTGGAATCAAGACACGTCCGAAAAACATATTTATATGCGTCCTTCT
>CAZUER010000021.1:0-40089 GCA_964619345.1 uncultured Desulfohalobiaceae bacterium | reverse complement strand
GTTCCGGGCTGACCGTGCATACGTGGTTGGGAGCAAAGGATTGGCACAAGGTGCAGGAGTAGTAGGTCTCCACATCCTCGTCCCGCATGTTTTCCACCCGCTCGTCCCGAGTCTTGTATTCGCCCCGGGCCCGCTCAGTGAGCTTTTCCACATCCTCCTTCTTGGTATACAAGGTCACCTGAACCTTATCCAGGATCTTGCCGAAGTCCTGATGGAACTTGGCATGCAAGACCACCCCGATATCCTTGAGGGTAAAGCCCTTTTCCACGGCCGCCTTGCTGATCCGGACCCAGGATATATCCCGCTGCCCGATGTGCATCACGCCCTGAATATAGTTGATCAAATGGTGGATCTGACGTTCCAGGATGGGCTCAAAGTCGTCCTGCATCTCCCGGCCGGCTACCTGGACATAGATGCCCAGCGGGAATGTGCCGCCTTCCTGGACCTCATTGAGATCAGGTCCGACGACCTCCACCTTGGCGTCCTCAATGGCATTCATGTCCGCCATCTTGGTCAGCTCGGTGCACTGCGTCTTCCCACCGCCGCACTGGGCATACAGATCTGCCTTGCGCACCCGCTCGCCCTCATAGGCCGGGCCAAAGGCGCAGGGGATATCTATCTTGGATACCGAGACTTTCAGGCCCCGGATTTCGATGGATTTTTGGGCAATTTCTTCGTGGGGCACATTGGCCACCACGTGTTCGTAGGTGCACACACCGGTGGGCAGGATCTCCGGGATGTCCGTATCGGCAATGGTGGGGAATCCCCAGTTGACCGCACCGGCTGCGGCTGCGGCCCATTCCGCATTCACTTCACCCAGGGCGTTGACAAAAGCGAAAATCCGATTCTTGTTGTACATCAGGACCCGCTTGTAATCTCCGGGTTCAACTCCGCCGAAGGCCAAGGCGGCCCGGTTGGCAAATCCAAGGGCAAAAACGGCCGAAGAGATATCCGGCCCAAAGGGGACGATACGGGTATTCCACCCGATCTGCACCCCGGCTTCCCGGAGTTGCTCCGCGCAGGTAGTTCCGTTTTGATTAGCGGCCAGGAAGATGTACAGATTCTTTTGCTGGTATTCCTCAACAATCATCTTGGCTGTTTCTGCATCCGGGGCTGCACCGACAATAGCCGCAAATCCGGGAGCTGATCCGTCCACGAACTCCACTCCGCGCTTGCGCATGATCACGTCGTCGGCAGCACCCAGCCAGATCTTGTTGTTGTCTTCGTCGATCTCCTCCGCCGTGGGCAGGTAAAAGTCCGGCTCATTCAGATATCGCAGGGCTTCTTGGACTTCGAAGGAAAACAGGGCAGCCATGCCTGCATCCAGCAATGACCCCAGGTAGGGAAGATGATTGACGCCCTTGATGTGGGGAGGGAGCAGTTTGCGGGCAAACTGCATCGGTTTTTGCAGATCTTCCAGCGTTTCACACTTGATGCCGGATAAAGAGTAAATAACCGGCAGGTAATAGGCTGTATTGGGAAAGCCAATTTTCGTGCTGGCCTCATATGTTTCCAAGGCCTGCTTCAGCTGACCCTCAGCCTTGGCCACGATATTATAGCCGCCTTGAATGGCTGCAAAGGCTACGAGCTTGGACATAGTGCACTCCTTTTTGCGGGTTTATCCCTTCACTGGTGACGCCCTCTGTTTATTTAGGCCGCTCGGCGATGGAAGCGGTTCAGCAGGGTGACGATCCGTTCGGTGACCGACTCGGGCACTGGTTCGAGCTTTTTCTCTTCCATGGCATGCGGGGCCTTGCCCTTGGCCACCTTATCCCGAATCTCCGTGGCATCCTGCTCCAGCTTTCTGGCTTTTTCTTCCGCTTCTCGTTTGGCCTTTTCTTCTTCTTCTTTTTTGGCTTGTTCAGCCTTGGCCTTGGCCTCCTCCTCGGCTTTGGCCTTATCTTCCATCTCTTTGCGCACTTTGGCTTCTATTTCGGCCCTGATCTTGGCCTCATCCACAGCAGAGGCTGCGGGCTGAGCCGGCTCGGAAGGCTGAGCAGGTGCTGCTTCTGGCTTGGCTTCAGCAGCCGGCTTTTCTTCGGCCTTGGGCTCAGGTTTGGCTTCAGCCTTGGGCTCCTCTTTGGCTGCGGCCTTGGGCTCAGGCTTGGCTTCCGGCTTGGCCTCAGCCTTCGGCTTTGCTTCTTTCTTAGCTGCAGCCGGTTTTTTCTCCTCTTCAATGGTCAAGTCCACTTCCGGAGACATAGACAGGTAGTCGATTTCCGGCTCGCTTAAAAGCTTGTTCACTTCTCCCACTTGGTCGGCCTTGCCTCCTTCGACCATCAGCTGGATGAAAGAACGGACCAGGCGCACGGATTCGGGATGACGAAGGGTTAAGACATTCGTTCCTGCCATGAGATACGTAACCGCAGCCACGGCTTCCATGATCACGCCCCGGCGTTCAGGGTCCCCCAGCAAGGGATTTTCTTCCACTGGCTCCTTGGCTTCTTTGCATTTCCAGACCTCAAAAGCCAGGTTGTTATACAGGGGAAGCTGAAGTTTATCATCGCCAAAAGTCAGGGCTGCCAACTTGATCCGTTCCATGACCGAATAGGAGTATTCCATTCCATAGCCTAATCCGCCGGTGGTGGGATCAATAAGCACCCTGTCCAGAGGCATGCCCAGGTTTTCCAGGAGGATGTTGATCTGTTTGGCCAGGTTGATGTCAATAGGCGAAGAAGCTATGGCCGTTTGGCCGAATCCCATTGTCCCAGCCCCGATAGACTTATGATTGGCGTCTTCAATAGGTCCAATGGCCAGATTGGCTCCCTCACACTGTTCTGCGATCTTTTTCAAAACCTTGGCGTCTTTTTCTACAGCAGCAGTCCCCCAGACGATCACCGGCACATCCACGGCATCCAATACCTTCTTGACTGTGGCCACTGCTTCGTCTTCGCTGGCGTCCTGATCATTGGGATCTGTGCTCCGCATTTGGAGGGATATCATATCCGCTCCATACTCTTGCACGCATTTTTTGGCCCAGGCGGCCGGATCGCCAAGGCAGTCTTTGAAAGGAGCAGTGGCCGATTCCGGCCACTCCTTGGGCTCCATGTCCCAAACTTCCATGGCGATCTTGGGCGGATTGGGGATCTCGCCCTCAAAGGCGTGAAAAGGGAGGCAGGATTCACCGCCCACTGTCACGGCTTTGTCGCCTTGGCCCAATTTCACAGCCTTGATCGACCCGGTATAGTTTTCCTTCACCATTTCAAAGCCCATATCCACTCCTTATTGCTTGAAAATGATTGAAGAACCTAAGGCGTATATCAGGTGCACCCCCTGCGGATCGCACCGCCTTCTCCCAAATGCCTTCTTGAGTACCACCTTAACTGACTAAAAAAGCCCAATATATGTATGGAGTTCAAGACTTTAATAAATGAGAATTCACTAGCTGCAAATTTGCCTTTTGTCAACAAACCATTCAGGGAAAAAACTCAGTTTACTGTCGTTCTTGAGCCATTTCCCTCCGCTTGCGCAACCTCTCGTTCAGGCGGGGAAATTTGTCCATTTCCGTGTGGGGCAAAAACAGAGCTGCCATGTAATTGTCCATGTACGAAGTGGTTTCTGAAAGCTCGAAGTTGGTCATTTTCGTAGTCACCTCCACCACATCCCGGCGGATATGGTTGTTTAAAGAGCTCATCTTAGCCCCCATCATGGACCCATTGCCCACATAGGTTATCTTCTCTGCATCCATCTCCGGAAGCAGTCCGAGGGTCATGGCCTTTTCCAAATCTATATAGCTGCCGAATCCTCCGGCGATCATAATCCGATCCAAATCGCTGATGGACAGACCGATCTCATTGAGCAAAGTCATGCATCCACTGTAGATAGCCCCTTTGGCTCGGATCAGATTGTCGATATCCGGTTCCTGCAAGGTTACGTCCCGCCCGATATCCGTTTCCTCAGCCCAGACCAGAACATACTCCATGATCCCGTCGTTGTCCCGGATCCGTTTGGAGTCCATTTCCTTATTGAATTTCCCCTGGTTGTCGATAACGCCCATTTCAAACATAACCGCCACCGTGGTGATCAGGCCGGAGCCGCAGATCCCCCGAGGTTTTTTCTGACCCACGGTCAGGACCATGGGTTCCAGGGTCACCGGATCCAGGGAAAAATCCTCAATAGCTCCCTTATCCGCCCGCATGCCGAACTTCATTCCCCCGCCCTCAAAGGCCGGGCCGGCTGAACAGGCGGCACAGGCCATCCAATCCTTGTTTCCAATCACAATCTCAGCGTTGGTCCCAATGTCTACGTATAAAGTGACTTCCTCTGACCGGTACATGAGCGAACCCATGACCCCGGCCACAATATCACCGCCCACATAGCTGGACACGGCCGGATAGACCAGAGCCTGCACATGATGTCCCAGATCAATACCCAACTCCGAGGCCTTAAAGGGCGGAAACAAAGTGCAGGCCGGAACATAGGGGGAACGTCGTATATAGCGGGGATTAATTTTCAAAAAAAGCTGGGTCATGGTCGTGTTTCCGGCCAATGTGATGCTGGAGATAAAATCCGGATCGATGTCCGCTTTTTTGATCAGCTTGGCAATAATGGAGTTGATGGTTTTCAACACCGCTTTGTTCAACTCTTCCAAACCGTTTCCCTTTTCAGCACGAACGATCCGGTTGATCACATCCTCCCCATAGCTCATCTGAGCGTTGAAATCCCCATTTTCAGCCAGGACCTCACCGGTGCTTAAGTCCAAGAGCTGCCCGAAAATGGTTGTGGTCCCAATGTCCATGGCGATGGCATAATTGTGCTCGGTGGTATCCCCGGCATGGACATTCAAGATCCCGGTTTTACTTCCTTCCCGCACCGGTCGAGCCAAAGTGACCGTCACATTGAAGTCCTTTTCCCGAACAACATCAACGATCTTGCGTATAACGGCCAGGTCGACCACCAATCGATGTTCATTGTGCTTGATCTTCAAGTGGTTAATAAGCCGGGTCATGTCCGGAGAATTGTCTTGGGCGTTGGGGGGCGGGAGTTGGATGTTCAGCTGCTCCACTGCTGGAATGAACACCCCTTGTTCTTTAAAGTCTTCCAGGTTGACCTGTTTGATATGGGCGGTCTTACGCGGGGTGGCCACCAGGACGCTGGCGTCCATCTCCGATTCTACCGGTACTCGAATGGTCAAGTCGTTTTGAACCTCGGCCAAACAGGCCAGACGGTACCCTTTGTCCACATCGTCCTGGCTCAGTTTTTCGCTGATTCCTTTGCTTACTTCCCCTTCTTCAATAAGGACCCGGCACTTGCCGCAGACCCCATTTCCCCCACAGGAGGCATTGATGTGCACCCCTGCATCCAAGGCGGCCCGGATGACCGTAGTCCCTTCGTCAACTTCAACATTTCTCTCATGGGGCAAAAACTTCACGGTAGGCATACAATACCTCCTCCCAGAATGATCAAAAACACACCCTCATCCTCTGCGGATACAGGTGCTCTATGGCGGATAAAACTCCGTGTGGTCCGGATGTACCTCAATTGATGACCTCTGACCGGTGGACCGTTGTCTCCAAATACGCTCAGGCCTGCACCCGGACTGAAGGAAACCTGGACCCATCGGTATGGGGCAGAAACTTGGCTGCACTGAACTGATTCATAAAGGCCTGGTGCACATTCAGCTCCAGATAGGTTATCCGGGCCTTGATCCGGCTTACCTCCCGGACCACCTCCGGTTCCTGCAACAAGCGGACGGCGCCGCCTAAGGAGCTGTTGCCCAGAGATTCAAAAAGATTGCGGGGCAGATCCGGAAGCATACCGATGGTAATAGCTGATTCCGGCTTGATGAAATGTCCGAAGGTTCCGGCCACAAAGAAGGCACTCACTTCATCGAACCCCAGTCCCACAGAACCCACCAGAGTCTCCAAAATGGTAAACATGGCCGCCTTGGACCGGATCAGACTGTCGATCTCCGGCTGTCCGATGAGCAAATCCTGATTCGTTCCTGATTCCTGGGCCGGTACAAGTCGAAAATACCAGATTCCATCCTCCTGGACAAAGAGGTGAGCAGCCCTGTCTGGGACCATTTTCCCTCGAAAGTCCAACAGCCCGGCCCTGAACATCTGGGCGGCAAGGTCGATGATTCCGGAGCCACAAATCCCTGTAGGAGGAAGCTCTTGGATGGTGTGCAGGGTCATTTCCAGGCTGTGGGGATCGATGCTCAATGCATCAATGATTCCCGGACCGGCCTGGGCACCGATTTTGCTTACCCCACCTTCCAAAGCCGGCCCGGCTGCTCCGGCACAGGCGATCAGCCAGTCCTTGTTGCCCAAAATGACCTCTGCATTGGTCCCCACATCAACCAATATGGCCGGCTCTTCCCTGGAGTCCAGTCCCGAGAAAACAATTCCAGCCAATACGTCACCACCAAAATAGCTGCCGATGTTGGGAAAACAATACACCCTGGCCCGGGGGTGGACTTTGAGGCCCAAGCTCTGGGCCCTGAGCAGACCCGGACTGTTGACAACCGGAATATACGGTTCACGAATCATCCACCTCGGCTCCAGGCCCAGGAAAAAATGGGTCATGGCCGTATTCCCGGCCAGGGCTATGTTGTGAATGGCCTGGGTTGAAACCCCTTTCTCCCGGCAGAGGTTTTCAAGGGTCTGATTCATATCCTGGATGAGGGTATTTTGCAGCTCCCAAAGCCCATTCTCCTGAGCCGCATGGTGAATACGAGTCAAAATATCCGGTCCGAACCGGCTCTGCGGATTGGGCCGGTCTCTCCTTCCCAGGAGCAGGCCAGAGACCAGATCCACAATCTGCACGACATATCTGGTGGTGCCCAAGTCGATTGCCAATCCCAAACTGGGCTGATCTGGAGATCCGGGGTCCACAGCAGTCAGGGCAGTACTCTGGCCGTCGGAAAACAGAGTACAACGCACGCTAAAGGCATTGTCCCGCAATATATGCGGAATCCGGCTCATCAACTCCAAATCGCAGGACAGACCGGGCAAGCCGCTTTCGCGGACCAGGGCCCGCAGCAACCGATCCACATCCGCGGTATTATCGTCAACAGACGGCCTTTGAAGATGGACGGTATACACCCAGCTTTCGGCCTGTGTGTCGTATCCTGCGTGAATATCTGTCATAACACAACTGCCATACCTGTCATGAAAACCATTTACCCACTTTCAAAACCAAGCCTGATGCCGACCGACCAGAGTGAACCAAGTCCCGTCCTCCAACACTCCATCCACCAGTGCCCCACTGCTTTTTAACTTTTCGAGGACGGTCATGGCCTGGGAACGGAGAAGCCCGGAGAGCACAAACCGCGGTTTGGCTCGAAAGGCTTCCATGGCAAGAATACGGGACATGATATCGTAATGGATATTGGCTACCACGGTATGGGCCGGGATGTTCACGATATCCTCGGCCAGACCCTGGATCGCAAGCACTTGGTCAGCCAAGTCATTACCCACCACGTTCGCCTGGCTGGTCCAGGCGGCCAGAGGGTTACGATCCACGGCCACCACCTGTTCCCATCCCAGCTTGGCCGCTGCCAGGGCCAAGATGCCGGTTCCACTGCCTAAATCCAACAGTCGATGCTTCCCATCTTCCTGGGCCAAAAAGTTGAGGGCCTTGAGGCAATCCAGGGTTGTCTGATGTGTTCCGCCCCCAAATACCACACCCGGATCCAAAGCAATGCTCTGCATGCCCGGCCGGGCTTGATTGGAGCACCAAACCGGATGGATATGGATACGTCCAGTGCTGAATGGAAGGAGCTCTCCACCGATCCAATCCCAGTAGCTCATTTGGTAGGAGTCCAGCCACTCAACTTTCGGGGAAAACCGGATCAAATCCTGAACCTGATTCTGGGCCGGCTGAGTGAAGAAAAGAAAAGACAAATCATCTTCTACCCAAGTACCCAGAAAATTGTCCAAGCAACTGGTGGCTGAGGGGGAAAACCTCCCTTGGAAGGAGTAAATCCACAGGGTTTCTGGCGGAGAGGCGAGATATGGCTTAAGCCGAGTTATGGATTGGACCTGGTATTGCAAATGCATCGGCCTTGGTTGCTGAGTTCTTATGCAGGAACTATCTGCTCAAACATGGCAAAAGCCCTCTGGACCACCGGATTGTCTTCCGGCAGCTCTGCCGTGGGCCGTCCGGCCATGTCGTACTCAGCCAAAGTCGAGTCCGCATAGACCGTGCCCAGCAAATTCAACCCGGCCTGTTCCACAATCTCCATCACTTCTGGAGACGGTTCTTGTTGCAGGTTGTTTAAAACCAGATAAATATCTTTAACCCCGATGTTTAAAGATTGGGCCAATTCCTTGATCCGCTGGGCGGCTTGCAGGCCGCGCCTGGAAGGGTCGGAAACAACGAGCAGGGTATCGATGTTCTTGGTGGTCAGCCGACTGATGTGCTCCATCCCGGCCTCATTGTCCATAACAACACATTCATAGTTGGCGGTCAGCTTACCCAAAAAGTCGCTGAGCAGAGTGTTGGCAGCACAGTAGCACCCCTGCCCTTCCGGCTGCCCCATGACCACCAGATCAAAATCATCGGCTTCCACTATAGCTTGCTCCAGCTGCATGGACATGAACCGATCCTTGGTCATCCCATTGGGGACGTCCCCCTTCTTCATCCGCTCTCTGACCCCACCCAGGGTTTCATCAACTTCCACCCCCAGGACCTCATTCAAGTTGTAATTGGAGTCGGCGTCCACCGCCAGGATCGGCTTTTTGCCCCGCTTGATCATATAGCGGACCAACAAACCAGCCAAGGTGGTCTTGCCCGTTCCCCCTTTTCCTGAAAAAGCAATGGAAAGAGACATATGTTTTCCTTATATATTTATTTTATGGTGGTCTTGAATATTTTTTACAGAAGGCACACCGGAGTAACACCCCTATCTGATCCCCATCTCATCTGAATTGCTGCAACACCTTTTCGCACACCTGATCCAAAAAGTCATGCTCTGGAAGATCCAGGACCGAGGCACTGTACTGCTGCTTTTCCATGAGGGAAGTCAGAGCCGGAATCTTGGCTGCAACCGCAGGCAGGGATATACCTGATGGCGGAGAGTAGTCTTCCTCAACCCTATTCAGAACCAGGGCCTGTTTTCGAAGCCCTAAATCAAAAGCCAACCGACTGATTTCGGAGGCTGTATTCAAGCTACGCACACTGGGCTCGCTGACCACAACCAGCCCATCCACACTGGAGATTGTCCCTCGGCCAAGATGCTCAACCCCGGCCTCCAGATCAACGATCAGCCACTGGGTCCGGTGCATGATCAAATGCACAAGCATGGCCTTGAGCAAGGCGTTGGCCGAACACCCGCACCCTCCTCCGGCCCCGGCGATGGTTCCCATGACCAGAAGATGCATGCCCCGAACCGTAGTGCTCAGGCGGGAGGCCAAATCGTCAACCTTGGGGTTCATATTGATAAACCCACCAGTCCCCACTCTCTCCTGGATGAGTTCTTTGTGTTGGACCAAGGGAAGGGGAACCTGCTCCGGGGAAAGGCCGAGGGCCGGCCCCAGAGACAAAGCGGTATCTGCATCCACCAGCCAGACATCTTCCCCATGCCTGGCCAGATAATCCCCAAGCCAGACTGCCAAGGAAGTCTTGCCCACACCGCCTTTCCCGGCTACGGCCAGTTTCATATCCTCTCCTAAATATTCAAAGATACCAAAATATTACCAAACAAAATCCAACCGCCGAATGTACCGTAATAAAAAAGGGGCCCGGTGGCAAGGTTTCTGGTCCGGCCGCCAAGTGCCGAAAAAAGCAACGTAGAAAGAATCAACACTCCGTAGGCACATCCCTTGACGACTTCCTCGCTTCCGAGTATAGAATACGTGAAAAATTAAGACACCAAAATGAAACAATGTTTTTCCTTCAAATCAACGAAACTCAAGCCAGGAGAATGTGGTCTTTTGCACAGGACAGCTGCAGCCAACCTTAACGCACCGGGTTCTGGTGAGGAGGTGAGATCAGGGGTATGAAATCCAAACTTGAAGCCGGAGAATTCGTTCTCCTGGCAGAAATGGAACCCCCTAAGGGCGTTGATGTGTCCGAAATGGTCACCAATGTCACCCGCATAAAGGGGTTGGTGGATGGATGTGTAGTTCCGGAAATGAACAGTGCCGTCATGCGAATGAGCTCCCTGGGAGGTGCCGTCCTGCTGCAAGGGATCGGTATGCCGGCCATCATGCAAGTCAATTGCCGGGACCGGAACCGATTGGCGCTGCAGGCCGATCTCTTGGCCGCCTATGCCTGCGGGGTTCGGGGAATAATGGCTGTTACCGGCGACGATCCCCGGTTCGGAGATCACCCGCAGGCTAAACCCGTGTATGATATCGGCCTTATGGACCTTTTACAAGCCATATCCAGGCTGCAACAAGGGCGGGATATGGCCGGGATCGAACTCCAGGGCCCCCCGAGTTTCAAGGTGGGCTCGACCATCAATCCTGGAGTGAAAAAAGAACTCCTGAACAAAGAAGTTGAAGATTTCGAAGCAAAATTGGAGGCCGGGGTCACCTATTTCATCACCCCGGCTTTATTTGAACTGGACTCCATTGCCCCCTTCCTGGAAGCCGTGTCCTCTCATCGCTTCAAGCTCATCCCCTCAGTCCTGTTGCTCAAATCCCTGGGCATGGCCAGGTACATCGCCCGGAACATCGAGCACATCCACATCCCGGACACGATCTTGAAACGGATCCAAAAGGCTGCGGAAAAAGAACGGGAAAGCGTGAAGATTGCAGCAGAAACAGCGACCATGCTCAAAAACGCGGGCTTTGGAGGCGTGATCATCACCACCATGGGGTGGGAACAAAAAATTCCTGAAATCATTGAAGCCATGCGAGGATGACACCCATGTTACACCACGATTATTCCCCAACCAAACCCTCCGGCCCATCCTCCGGCAACCTGACCGGCGCGGTCATGGTGGCCGGCGGAGGCATCGCCGGGATGCAGGCTGCTTTGGATCTGGCCAATTCTGGATACGCTGTATACCTATTGGAACGTGCATCAGCCATAGGGGGGATCATGTCCCAATTGGACAAGACCTTCCCCACCAATGACTGTGCCATGTGAATCATCTCCCCCAAACTGGTCGAGGTCGGCCGGCACTTAAATATCGAGTTGGTTACCAATGCCGAGGTCATGGGCGTCCAGGGCCAACCTGGACAGTTCAAAGTCAAAGTGCACCAGCATCCCCGGTATGTGGACACAGCTAAATGCACCAGCTGCGGGGAATGCGCCAATGTCTGCCCTGTGACGCTTCCCAACGGCTACGACCTGGGTCTTTCCGAACGTAAGGCGGCCTATAAGCTCTATGCCCAGGCCATTCCCGGTGCCTACGCCATTGAAAAAGGAGACAAAGCTCCCTGCCGTCTGGCCTGCCCGGCCGGACTCAATGTACAGGGCTATGTGCAGATGGTCCGCCAAGGCAAATACAAAGAGGCCTTGCAGATCATCATGCAGGAGCTCCCCCTGCCCGGGGTTCTGGGCCGTATCTGCCCGGCCGGGTGCGAAGACGCCTGTCGGCGGGCCGAGCTCGATGATGCCCTGGCCATCCGCTCCTTGAAACGCCTGGCCGCCGATCAGTTTGACCCCCGCCAGGTCGAAATTCCCTGCGCCCCGGAACGGCCGGAAAAGGTGGCTATCATCGGTTCCGGACCTGCTGGCCTTTCCTGCGCCTACCACCTGGCCCAAAAGGGCATCAAAAGCACAATCTTTGAAGCCAGTCCTCAAACCGGTGGCATGCTACGCCTGGGAATTCCAGCCCACCGTCTGCCCAGGGAAATACTGGACGCCGAAATCGAAGTCATCACCAATCTGGGAGTACAAATCCAGACCAATACCGCTCTGGGCCGGGACGTGAGCCTGGACGATCTCTTGGCCCAGGGTTTTCATTCCGCCTACCTGGCCATTGGAGCACATAAAGGAATCAATCTGGGCATCCCGGGTGAGAAATCCAAAGGAGTGCGCCAGGGAGTGGATTTCCTGCGCGAAGTGAACCTCCAGGGCCAAGCTGAGATAGGCAGGCACGTTGTGGTTGTGGGCGGAGGCAACGTGGCCATTGACGTTTCCAGGGCGGCCATGCGCCTGGGTGCGGAAAAAGTGACCGTCCTTTACCGCCGCTCTTGCGACGAAATGCCCGCTCTACCTGAAGAAGTGGATGGGGCCCATTGCGAAGGGGTTGAATTTATTTACTTGGCTGCCCCACAGGAAATCTTGGTTGAAGACAATCAGGTGGCCGCCTTGCGTTGCATCCGCATGGAACTGGGCGAGCCGGACTCCTCCGGCCGGCGCCGTCCGGTACCGGTACCGGACAGTGAGTTTGATCTGGACTGCGACCAGATCATCCCGGCCATAGGACAACAACCCGATCTCGCGGCTATAAACGAGATAGAAGACCTGTCCTTTACCCGCTGGGGAACCATTGAGACAGATCCGGTCACCTTTGCCACCGGCCGGGCCGGGGTCTTTGCCGGCGGCGATCTGCAAACCGGCCCCTGGGTGGCTATCGGGGCCGTAGCTGCCGGCCGGGAGGCGGCTGAATCCATCGTCCGCTACCTGGACGGCCGGGATATGGCCGCAGGCCGAGAGGCCCTGCCCCAAAAAGAGGTCCCGGACTGGTGCGCCCTTCCCGAGGGCCAGCCTCCGATTCCCCGGGTAGACATGCCGGAGCTGGAAAACGAGGAACGGACCTGCACTTTTAAGGAGGTGGAACTGGGGCTTAATGCTGAGGCCGGACAGGCCGAAGCTGATCGCTGCCTGAACTGTGGCTATTGCTGCGAATGTGAACAGTGCGTGCAAGCCTGTTTGGCCGAGGCCATCGACCATTCCCAGCAACCGGTGGACCTGGAGCTGGAAGTGGGATCTATTGTCCTCTGTCCGGGCAATCAGGTTTTCGACCCCACCAAGGTGGAAGAGTTCTACCACCATTCCACCCATCCCAACGTGCTGACCAGCTTAGAGTTCGAACGGATTTTAAGCGCCTCCGGGCCAACCATGGGGCACTTGGTCCGTCCCTCCGACAACAAGGAACCCACCCGCATTGCCTGGCTGCAATGCGTGGGATCTCGGGACACCAACCGCTGCGGCAACGGCTACTGCTCGTCCATGTGCTGCATGTACGCCATCAAAGAAGCCATGGTGGCCAAAGAGCATGCCTCGGAAGAACTGGACTGCGCTATCTTCAATATGGACATCCGCACCTTTGGTAAAGACTTTGAAAAGTATTACCTGCGGGCCAAAGACAAGGAAGGGGTCCGATTTGTTAAGGCCAGGGTGCACACCGTTGACCCGCTGCCCAACAGCGACGACCTGTCAGTGCGCTATGTGACTGAAAAGGGCGAAATCGTGGACGAAACCTTTGATATGGTCATTTTGTCCGTAGGTTTTGAGTCTTCCTCCCAGAACCAGGCTTTGGCCGAGCGCCTGGGTATTGAGCTCAATCCCTCCAAATTTGTCCACTCCTCGCCTTTTGACCCGGTCAGCACCTCGGTGCCTGGAATCTATGCCTGCGGCATCTTTCAAGCCCCCAAAGACATTCCCAGCTCTGTGGCCGATGCCAGCGCCGCGGCCTGCGCCGCCGGGCGCATGCTGGCCCCGGTTCGGCACACATTGACCAAGAGCCTGGAGCTCCCGGCCGAGCTGGATATCCAGGGCCAGGAACCACGAATAGGCGTCTTTGTCTGTAATTGCGGCATCAACATCGGCGGTGTAGTGGACGTCCCCCAAGTAGAGGAGTATGCCCGAACCCTGCCCGGGGTGGCCTATACCACTCAGAACCTGTTCACCTGCTCCGAAGACGCCCAACAGCAGATGAAGGAGGTCATTCGAGAAAACAATCTGAACCGAATCGTGGTCGCCTCCTGTTCGCCCAAGACCCATGAAGCCATTTTCATGGAGACCCTGGAGTCCTGCGGATTGAACAAGTACCTCTTTGAGATGGCCAATATCCGCAACCAAAACTCCTGGGTGCACGCTGACCACCCTGATCAGGCCACGGACAAAGCCAAACAGCTGGTGCATATGGCCGTGGCCAGGGCGGCTAAGCTGGCTGCCTTGCATGAAAAGCGCATTCCAGTCACTCCCAGGGCCTTGGTGGTCGGCGGAGGAGTAGCCGGAATGACAGCCGCTTTAAGTCTTGGGGACCAGGGATTTGAAACCTACCTGGTGGAGAAGGAGAAGGAACTCGGTGGCTTGGCCCGCAGACTGACCAAGACCATTGAAGGGGCCGACATTCAAAGCCTTATTCAGGACTTGACAGATAAGGTAACCAACCACGACAACATCCAGGTGCTGACTGAGTCTCTGATTGTGAACAGCTCCGGGTTTAAGGGCAACTTCAGCACTGAGCTCATCGTTGGGCCGGCCATGTATGAACGGAAGCTGGAGCATGGGGCCATTGTCCTGGCCACCGGCGGCTCGGAATACCAGCCTACGGAGTACCTCTATACAGAAAGCGACCAGGTCATGACCCAAATCGAACTGGCTGACCGCTTAGACAACCAGGGAGCCAAGGACCTGTCTTCGGTGGTCATGGTCCAGTGCGTCGGCTCGCGCAATGAGGAAAATCCCAATTGCTCCCGGATCTGCTGCCAGAGCGCAGTCAAAAACGCCATCCATATCAAGGAGGAGAACCCCAACGCCCGGGTCTTTGTCCTGTACCGGGACATCCGCACCTATGGTCTCTTGGAGGAATACTACACCAAGGCCAGGGAGCTGGGGGTCATTTTCATTCACTTCACCCCGGAAGAACCTCCCCAAGTCACACAGGGTGAGGAAGGGTTGCAGGTCCAGGTCCGGGATCCCATTCTGGACCGACCCTTGAGCATAGATGCGGACATCGTGGCCTTAAGTGCCGGCCTGGTGGCCGAAGATACCGAAGAACTGTCCCAGATCCTGAAGCTGGCCAGAAATGAGGAAGGTCATTTCCTGGAAGCCCATGTGAAGCTGCGTCCGGTGGATATGGGCACGGAAGGGGTTTTTGTCTGCGGTACCGCCCACAGCCCCATGCTCATCTCCGAATCCATTGCTCAGGCTCTGGCTGCTTCTTCCCGGGCCGTGACCTTTCTGTCCCAGGAATACCTGACCCTGTCCGCGGTAACAGCCAAAGTGGATGCGGACAAATGTGCGGCTTGCCTGATCTGTGTCCGGGCCTGTCCCTTTGAGGTCCCACGCATCAATGAAGAAGGGGTCAGTGAAATCGACGAGGCCCTGTGCCAGGGCTGCGGGGTATGCGCCTCGGAATGCCCGGCTAAGGCTATTGAGCTCAACTGGTACGAAGATGTACAAATAGAAAGCGAAATCGATGCCTTACTGGAGGGAGTCCTATGAGCCAAGGCTTTGTGCCCATTATCATCGCCTTTTGCTGCAATTTCTGAGGCTATTCAGCCGCGGACCTGGCAGGTTCCATGCGACTGAACTATCCCCCGGATATTAAAATTGTGCGGGTACCGTGTACAGGAAAAGTGGACCTGGTGCACATCCTGCATGCCGTTGAAAAAGGAGCAGACGGCGTGTTTGTAGTCGGATGTCTGGAAGGGGATTGCCGTTTTAAAACTGGCAATCTGCGGGCCAGGAAACGAGTGGAACAAGCCCGAACCATTCTGGACCAAGTGGGTTTAGGCGGAGAAAGGGTAGGTATGTACAATCTGTCTTCCGGGGAAGGGCCCCGCTTTGCCCAGTATGCAATGGAAATGGACGAGATCATCCGCCGCTTGGGTCCCAACCCCTTGAAAGAGGCCCGGAAGCCCAAGGCGGCTTAGGCTTGCAATCTGTTGCCGGCTGCTGGCTGGCAGTAAGCCGGACTGCTGTTTGTACAGATCAAACAGGGAGTTTTGGGCCAGTGACAGTGCTGAAACCTGGTATAAAACGTAAATCTTCGACCAAGTGAGGATGAACCATGATTGTTGCTGATCGGAAGCCAGTCGAGGAGATCATGGACATGGTCAAGGATGTGTCGTCCTTGCTCATCCTGGGCTGCAATGAATGTGTTACAGTCTGCGAGGCCGGTGGGAAAAAGGAAGTGTCGGTGTTGGCCTCCACCTTACGCATGTATTTTTTAAACCAGGGAAAGGAAGTCCGCGTTGATGAGCGGACCCTTGAACGGCAGTGCGACCGGGAATACTTGGAAGAGATCCGGGATGTGGTGGACAAATACGACGCTGTTGTTTCCCTGGCCTGTGGGGTGGGGGTCCAATTTATGGCTGACATCTATACCCGCCTCCCGGTCTATCCTGGGGTGAACACGTGCTTTTTAGGGGTGACTGAGGAACGTGGTTTATGGACTGAACGCTGCCAGGCCTGCGGCCAGTGTATTTTGGGCCAAACGGCTGGCATCTGTCCCGTCTCCCGCTGCGCCAAGCGTCTGTTAAACGGACCTTGCGGGGGATCGACCAATGGCAAATGCGAAATCAACTCTGAATTGCCCTGTGCCTGGCAGCTGATCATCGACCGTCTGGTAGCTATGGACAAGATGGATGATTTCGAAAAACTCATGCCCATTAAGGATTGGACCACAGATCGGGCCGGCGGGCCGCGAAAAGTCGTCAGGGAGGATGTGCAGTCATGAATGTGAAGACACCGAGCAAACTTGAAAAGGTCCTGGCTGCCGGACACATGGCTGTAACCTCGGAGTGCGGTCCGCCCCGGGGGAGCGATCCTGAGGTCATTAAGAAAAAAGCCGAGATGATCAAAGACCATGTCGATGCCATCAATATAACCGACAACCAGACCTCGGTAACCCGGTTATGCAGTCTGGCCGCCTGCATCCAGCTCAAGCTCATGGGTGTTGAGCCGATCCTGCAAATGGTCACCCGAGACCGGAACCGCATTGCCCTGCAAAGCGATATCCTGGGTGCTGCTTCCTTTGATATCCACAACATCTTGTGCTTGAGCGGAGACCATCAAAGCTTCGGGGACTGTTCCCAAGGCCAGAACGTCCATGATCTGGATTCCATGCAACTCATCCAAACCGTTCGCCATATGCGCGACGAGGGGAAGTTCCTGGGAGGTGATGAAATCAAACGCCCCCCGCAGATGTTTGTTGGTGCTGCAGCCAACCCTTTCGCCGATCCCTTTGAGATCCGGGTTCCCAGGCTGGCCAAGAAAGTGGCCGCTGGAGTGGAGTTCATCCAGACCCAGTGTATCTTCAATCTGGATAAATTCGAGAAGTGGATGAAAGGGGTTCGTGAACGCGGTCTGCATGAGAAAACCCACATCATGGCCGGGATAACCCCCTTCAAATCCGCCGGCATGGCCAGATTTATGCAGAAGAGGGTTCCGGGTATGGATATTCCGGATCATGTGGTCAAGCGCATGGCTGACACTCCCAAAGAAAAACAGGCGGCTGAAGGGATCACCATAGCCGTGGAATCCATCGAACGTCTCAAGGAGTGTGAGGGAGTGAACGGGTTCCATATCATGGCCATTGAATGGGAAGAAAAGGTCCCGGAAATCGCGGAACGTAGCGGCCTGCACCCGCGTCCGGTAGTATGATCCGCTGGCAGTGGTCGATCATCGATGGTCGGTAAACACTGATCGGTTGCAAGTGAAAGGAAGGGAGGACAAATTTCTCCTTGAATTCCTTATTTCTTTCTGTTTATTTTTAGTACTGACCATTGCGAAACATCTTTGCAGGCCACCGGCTACGTTTCTCTTTTTTTGATGAACACCTCAGGAGGAAGGACATGACCACCAAAAGAATCCTTGTTGTCGACGATGATCCGGATTTCGTCAGCGTTGTCCAAAGTAAGCTGGAAAAACTGAATTGCACTGTGGATGTGGCTTATGACGGAGCCGAGGGGTGGGACCAGGTCAATGCCAACACACCCGATCTGATCGTCTTGGACGTTATGATGCCGGTCAAAGACGGCTTCCAGATGTGCAAAGAGCTGAAAGCCGAGCCCAAAACAGCGGACATCCCGGTCATAATGCTTACTGCTGTGGCCGACCATATTGCCGATACCAGCTATACCCAATATGACGCCATGAGCATGGAAGCTGAGGACTACATCCCGAAGGGCCCTGATTGCACTGATCAGGTCATCAAAAGTGTTCGGGATTTTTTAGAGATCTAAAGATCTTGTGAGCCCGTCCTGAGGCAGGAGGGCTCACAATTTTTTCAACAATCATCATCAAGCAGTTACGGCGCCAGCTGGCAAAAGTTGTGACTGCTTCACTTCCTTGACCTGCAACTCTCACGGCCGGACCATGAACATCGCCATTATCGGAGGGACCGAGTTCACCGCTGATGTCTTACAGTCGACTGCTGTGGATTATTTTGAACATACGTCCCTGGCGGCCAAGATGATGGCTGTGGCCGATCCGGATCCCGAATCACCGGGCATGATTATGGCTCGTCGCCTGGGCCTGCTCACCGTCCAGGATTACACCGAGCTCTTCGACCCCTATTACGGCATTGAACTGATCATCATTCTCGATCCTGACCATGACCTTTTTTACCAGGTCCTTTCTTCCCGACCTCAAAACGTCCGTATCATGTCCTACCAGGCCTTCCGCCTGTTTTGGGAGTCAATCACCAATGAAGCCAACAAGCTGCGGGAAAGGACACAGGAAATCAAGGCCATCCTGGACGGAATTCAGGATTTTATCCTGGTCATTACCCCGGACATGACCATCTCCGAAGTGAATACGGCTTTTTTAGAACAGATGGGATTTAACAGATCCGATGTGATCGGACACAAATGTTATGAGGTCTTTCAGCGTATCAACCGCCAATGCCAATGCACTGAAAACGGCGAAGTCGTCTGTCCTTTGCAGGAGGTCATCAATTCCCAAGAAATGCGACAGCGGATTTTCCCCCGGGTCAACCGAGAGGGGAAAGTTGTCTATATTGAAGTCACCATCTATCCCATATGGGAACAGGACGGTTCTATCAGTAAATTTATTGAGATCAGCCGGGACGTGACCAAGCGGGAGAAAGAGGACGAGGATATAAACCGGCGTTTGGAGCACCTGGTTGAAGAACGAACCCGGGAACTCAGAAAGCGGCAGGAAGAGCTTCTGCACCAGGATAAAATGGCCTCCCTCGGTAAACTGTCCGCTTCTGTGGTCCATGAGATCAACAATCCCATCTCCGGAATTCTCAATTTGACCTTGCTCATGAAACGGATGACCGGTTCCGGGGATTTAACCGAACAGGATCTGAAAGATTTCACTCGCTATCTGGGTCTTATGGAGACCGAGACCAGGCGCATAAGCCGGATCACTTCCAACCTCCTTTCCTTTTCCCGGGAAACCAAGCTGGAAATAGCCGCCTTGAATCTGAATTCCATGCTTGAAGATTTGCTGTTTCTGAATTCCAATTTCCTTAAAATCTCCGGAGTCCGGGTCAAGAAGGACTTCGACCCCCGGCTCCCGGACATCATCGGAGACGGTGAGCAGCTCAAGCAGGTCTTTATGAACCTGATTTCCAATGCCGCCGAGGCCATGGAAGGTACCAAAGGGGGGGCCTTGCATGTGGCCACCAGCCACGACCGGAACAATGTCACCGTTCTGGTCGAGGACACCGGTGTGGGAATACCCAAAGAAACAATTCCCCGGCTCTTTGACCCCTTCTTTTCCACCAAAGCCAAAGGCAAAGGGGTAGGTTTGGGCCTGTCCGTGGCCTACGGGATCATCCAGCAGCACTGCGGCTCAATTTATGTGACCTCCAAACAGGGCCAAGGCACATCCATCCGGGTCAGCCTGCCCTTGAAACAGCCCAAAGATAAGTATGATTGAGGCCTAAGGGGAGGGCCATGGCCAGAGCGAGCATTCTCATCGTCGACGACGAACTTATCCTGCGCGAATCCCTGTCCGCCTGGCTGGCCAGGGACGATTTTTACGTGGAGGCTGTGGCCAGTGCCGAAGAGGCCCTGGAACGGATCAGGCAGACCAGATACGACATCGTCTTCCTGGATATCAAGCTGGAGGGTATGAGCGGCCTGGAGGCCCTGAAAAAGATCAGGGACCTGGACCCGGACACGGCTGTGGTCATGATCACCGCCTACGGATCCATTTCTACTGCCGTAGAGGCCATGAAAGACGGGGCCCACGACTACCTGCTCAAGCCCTTTGAACCGGAAACCCTGACCGTGCTCATTGAAAAGATCCTGGAGCGCATGGCCCGGGACAGGGAAAATCTCTATCTCCGGGCAGCCTACCAGGAACGTACCAAGTTCGAAAACCTCATCGGTCAGTCCCCGGCCATGCAGGAGGTCTTCGACCTCATTCAGGAGGTGGCCCCCACTGAATCTACTGTGCTCATTACCGGAGAAACCGGAACAGGCAAAGAGCTGGTGGCTAAAGCCATCCACACCCGGTCTTCGAGGGCTCAAGGACCTTTTGTGGCCGTGAATTGCGGAGCTTTGCCAGAACACCTGATGGAAAGCGAGCTCTTTGGACATCAAAAAGGGGCCTTTACCGACGCCAAAACCACTAAAAAAGGACGTTTGGAATTGGCCTTCGGGGGGAGTCTGTTCCTGGATGAGGTGGGGGAAATATCCTTGCGCATGCAGATCGATCTCTTGCGGGTCTTGGAAGAACGAACCTTCTACCGGGTGGGCGGAACTCAGCCCATAGAGGCCGATTTCCGGGTTATTGTGGCCACCAACAGGGATCTGGAACAGGCTGTTCGAGAGAAGAGCTTTCGCCAGGATCTTTATTACCGGCTCAAGGTCATCAGCTTAGAGATACCCCCGCTTCGAAAGCGTAAAGAAGACATACCTCTCTTAGCCGATCATTTTCGGTTTCGTTTTGCTCAGGAAACCAATAAGGAGATCGATTCCATAAGCCGGGAAGCCTTGGATGAGATGATGCTCTATGATTGGCCAGGCAATGTCCGGGAGCTGGAAAACGCCATAGAACGGGCGGTGGTGGTGGGTAAATCCCGCTCAATTCAGCCTCAGGACCTGCCCATCTTCAGCAGCACCCAATCCAAAGATCACCAGGACCAAAGTCTGCGGGAAATCGAGAAGGAACATATTTCTTCCGTTTTGGAACAAACCAATTGGAACATCAAAAAATCGGCTGAAACTCTGGGCATCGATCGCTCCACCTTGTATCACAAGATCAAACGTTACGGCCTGAGCAAGAATTAGACAGGTCTTTGATACGAACTTTTTTAAGTGTTCCTCACCCCTGTCCTCCTCGATGCCCATGCAAGCCAAAATCCTGGTCACCTCTATCTGCACCCCTCCCCCTTCCAGCCTGGAACCCGTCCGCCTGGCCGTAAGCCAAGCCTTCGGGATCCCGGCCACTACCGCCCCCTTGTTGCAAGATATTGAGTTTGCATATCATTTCAGCAGAAATCAGTACCACTCCACCTCCATCCTCTCCGCCTTGGACCAAGCCGCTGCCCAGGACTGGCTCAAGATCCTGGCCTTAGCAGATGTAGACCTGTTCATCCCCATTTTGACCCATGTTTTCGGGGAAGCTCAAATGGGCGGCCGGGCGGCCATGATCTCCACCTATCGACTGGGAGACGGGCTGCTTGATTCCGAGGCTGGTTCAATTTTTGAGCAAAGGGTGGCCAAAGAAGCCCTGCATGAACTGGGGCATACCTTTTACCTCAAGCATTGTCCGGACCCAGCCTGCATCATGCATTACTGTCGAAGCCTCAAGGATGTTGACCACAAATCTCAGAGTTTCTGCCGCTATTGTCGTATTCTGGTGGATGAAGAAATCGCCCGCCTTCTTGCCGATGATTGATGACCAGACCCGAGAAGCCTCTGTAGGATTTTGCGAATCCGGCGTTGTCTTTTCCTACACAAAGCCATGGGACATAACAGTCTACTTTTATTGATGATCAGATGCGGAACTTCTCCTGAAGGCCTGCGTGCTGTCGAAAACAACGACAGCACCCCTTTCCCTCTCGGCCCGAATCTTGTTTTTTTCTCCTCCTGAAGCTTTCTGAGTTTCCCGGCCACACCTGCTTCTTACCCTTCTCTTCTCTTTCCCCAATACTTGGCCCGGTCCTTGCTATAGAAAGAATAACAGCGATTGAATAAACAGGTTTCCAAAACCGAAGTCGGCTTGGAAACATCATTTGGAAACAAGAGCAGACCAAAGCTTGGAAACAGCCATAAGGAGGCCGTTATGATGAGCTCGAATAACCAGAATTTCCCCGGCTATGGTTCCACTTCCGCTCGGACCAGGAAACGGGATCCGCAACAAAACACAGGAATCGATACCGTCCTGGGCGGGCAGATCTGGCGCGTGCAACCGGATGAGCAGGCCAAAGCCGCCCATCCTTGTTTGTGGATGCAAACCGGTGTGGTTTCTTTCAAGCCCTGCACCAACTTCTATGACTGCACCACATGCGCCTACGACCGAGCTATGCACAAAAAGGCGGCTACAGGCAAAGCCCGAACCTGGCAGGAAGCCATGCGCCGCATGCCGGATAAAGATCGCCTCTGCCGTCACAGCCTGACCGGACGGGTGGGCCGACGCAGCTGCCCTTACAACTATGAGTGCAGCCACTGCGATTTTGACCAGTATGTAGAAGAGGTCCTGTCCTCTGTGAGCATTGACCGTCCTGAGTTCAAACACCAGGTCAAGGGTTTTCAAATCCCGGAAGGGTATATGTTTCACATTGGACACACCTGGGCCAGGGTGGAAAGTGGCGGCAGTATTCGTATCGGCATGGACGACTTCGCCATGAAGGTCTTGGGATCCTTCGATCGCTTTGAGCTGCCAGTGATGGGCAAAGTGGTGGAACAAGCTGAGCCGGCCTGGGGACTGTCCAGGGGGAACCACGAAGCAGAGGCCTTGTCTCCGGTGGAGGGAATCATCATGGACGTCAACCAGCAGGTCAGGGAATACCCGGGAGCGGCTTTTGAGAAGCCTTACGAGGATGGCTGGCTGATGCTGGTTCGCCACAATGACATCAAATCCATGCTCAAAAGGCTCATGGATGAAGAACAATCCCTGAACTGGCTCAGCCAGGAAGTAGCCACCCTGGAACATATGATCGAAGAAGTGCATGGTCCCCTGGCCGCTGACGGTGGCTTGCTGCAACCTGACGTGTTCGGCAACTGTCCGGAACTGGGTTGGAACAGTCTGACCAAAACCTTTCTCCGGTCTTAAAAAGGAAGCATCGGGGACCGAGTAACCAACCGTTTACGGTGCATCAACAGGAGATCGGCCATGCTTTCATTTTCTACCTCCAACCAACAGGCGGGGAGCCCCGCTCCCCGCCCCTGTTATTGGGCTCAGGCCCAGGTGGTCAAGCACAAGGACTGTGCGCGGAACTTTCAGTGCCAGAGCTGTCCCTTTGACCAAGCCTTACGCAAGCAGGCGGCCTTAAACGCCACCCGCAAGGCAAAAGGGGGAGACCGCCTCAAAGACAGAATCGAAACCTGGCAGGACAAGCTCCGGCAACGACCGGTCCTTCAACGGCCGTGCATTCATACCATGCGGGGAGAGATAACCTTCCGCCCCTGTACGGAAAACTACGTGTGTGCCGAATGTGACTTCCACCAGTATTTCCAGGATATTTACAGTGTACACACTGTACTCTCTCCCGTTGATCTCCTGGAATGCCGTGGTTTTCACATCCCCCAGGGATACTACTTGCATCCGGGTCACTCCTGGGTCAAGCTGGAAAGTGAAGACACCGTCCGCATCGGCCTGGACGAGTTCGCTTTAAAAATCCTGGGGCCTTTGGATGCCATTGACATCCCGGTCTTGGGGAAACGCTTATCTCAGGACCAGCCGGGATTCATTCTCCATCGGGGGCAGCATTCGGTAGCGGTGCTGGCCCCAGTAAGCGGAGTAATTACCGACGTCCAGACCGAACTCGGGGAAGATCCGGGCCCGGCCCTGGATGATCCATACGGACAGGGGTGGCTGGTACGGGTCAAGGCCTTCGACCTGCGCCGGGAACTTCCCCGTTTGATTCTGGGAGTGGAGAGTGCGGACTTTTTAGGGCAGTCGGTCAACCGCGTCTTCTCCCTCCTGGAAGAAGAATACGGTCCCCTGGCTGCCGACGGAGGCGACTTGGCCCCGGACCTGGCCGGTCAATTACCAGAAATGGGTTGGGACCGCCTAGCCGATGCAGTCCTTCGTCCTTGATGTGAAGACAGAGGTCAGATTTGCCGGCGGCAAATCTGACCTCTGTCTTCTATTCTTCCTGACCTCTGTCTTCTATTCTTCCTGACCTCTGACCTCTGACCCCTGACCTCTGTCTTCTGCCCTCTGACCTCTGTCTGCAGTGGGCAGATTTATGACAAAGGTACTCCCCTCACCTTTTTTGCTGTGCACTTCAATCGAACCACCCAGGTCGTCTAAAATGCCCTTGACAATGGGCAACCCCAGCCCGCTCCCGGTGATGTACCTCGTCTTTTCATCTTTGACCCGATAGAAACGTTCAAATATTCTGGCTTGTTCACTCTCATCGATTCCGTAACCGGTATCCGCAACCCACAGGGTCAGCCAGCCCGGCTTTTCAGCTTCCAGATGAACATCCACCCGGCCATCTTCCGGGGTATATTTCAGGGCGTTGGAGATGACATTATTAAATACCGATTCCAAAGCCTTGGGATCCGCCAGAACCGGAGGCATCTTATCCTGGGGCAGATCCAAGTTGAGCTCCTGATTCTTTTCCCTGGCCTGATCACACAAATAATCGACTAGTTGAGGCAAAAGCTCATCCACATGTACATCCTGAACTTCCTGATAAGCGGCCCCGGCCTCGAGTCTGGACAGATCCAGAAGATCTTCGACGAGGTTGATCAAACCTTTGGTCCTTTCCTGTACCCGGGACAGAATCCGCTGGTCCCGGATCAGGCCTTCCTGCTCCAAAAGGTCCTGGATGACCATAGCCATTTGCTCATGAATGGTAGACAGAGGAGAACGCAGCTCATGTGATACCTTGGCCACAAACTCGGATTTCAACCTGTCCAGCTTCCTGATGGCTGAGATATCCACAAAGACCACCACCGAACCCAAATGTCCATCGTCCTCACCGTGGATGGGGCGGGCATTGACCAAAAGGGTCACTTCCCGTCCCATATTCAACTCGCAGCTCAAAACCTGTCCGTCATCATTGTCATGACCCAGGTCACGTACAAAGGCACACAGCTTCTGGTCCGGAATATAGAAATCCACGCTTTGTCCGATTTCGCAGTCATCATCCAGGGCCAGCTGTTCCCGAACCGCCTGATTCATCAAAACCACCTGCCCCTGACTGTTTGTGACCATCACGCCATTAGGCATGGCCTCCACAATACTTCGAGTCCGGCTTTTTTCCGTGGCCAGGTCGAAAAGGGTCCGTCTGCGTTCCTCTTCCAGACGCTTTGTTTCTCGGGTCAAATGCAGTTTGTCCAGGGCCCGCTTGATGACAAGCCGCAATTGTTCGGCCTCGAAAGGCTTGGGGATAAAGTCGTAGGCCCCCTGTTTCATGGCCTCAATGGCCGTCTCAATAGTGGCATACCCGGTGATAATAATGACCAGAACCGTTTCGTCCTTCTCCCGGATGCGTTGATGGACCTCCATGCCATCCATTCCCGGCATCTTCAGATCTAATAGGACGATGTCCGTTCTCTCCTGCTCTAAAAGCTTCAGACATTCTTGCCCATCGGCCGCCGTAATCACCTGACACTCCAGTCTGGTCAGAATGCGCTCCACGGCCAGACGGATGCTCTCCTCATCATCCACCACCATGACCTTGGGCTGCCACTTACTGTTCGCCATCACCTTCCTCCTCTTCCTGGGCCTGCAAGGGCAACTCGATCCAGAAGGTGGCTCCTCTCTGGGCTTCGTTTTTGGCTCCCAGGACCCCGCCGTGGTTATTCACGATACGGTAGGCCACCGACAGCCCCAGTCCGGTCCCTTTCCCTTCTTCCTTGGTGGTAAAGAAAGGATCGAAGATATTATTGAGAACATCTTCAGGAATACCCGGCCCGGTATCGGTAAAGGTGATCAATATCTTGTCCTCTCCCTGCCTGGATGTGGTCACTGTCAGCTGACCCTCGCCCTCCATGGCCTCGGCAGCATTGAGGACGATGTTCATGAACACATGGCTCATCTGCTGCAGATCGCAGGGGACAAAGGGCAATTGGGAATCAAAATGGCGCTCAATTCGTATATTCTGAAAAATGGCGTGTTTCTCCAGCAAAAAAAGGGTCCGATTGATAGCCTTGTTTATGTCCTGCTGTTTGGTCTTGTACGTTGACTGGCGGGCGAACTCCAGGAGCTCTTTGACCGTATCCCGACAACGTTGGGCATCATCAATAATCCGCTGCAAATCCTTCCTGGCCCCTTCCTCCAGTTCGTACTCCTCCAAAATGAGCTGGGCAAAGAGGCTGATCCCGCCCAAAGGATTGTTGATCTGATGAGCCACCCCTGCGGCCAGTTTGCCCAGGGCGGCCATTTTCGATGACTGAAAGAGCTCCAGTCTGGTCTCTTCCAGTTCATTTTCCATACGTATGGTTTCCCGCAAATCGTGAAAAAAACCTATAGTGGCAACTTCCTGTCCGTTTTCGTAAACAACTGAAGCATCCAGGCTGATGGGAATGGTCGTTCCATCCTTGGCCACTGCAGTAACCTGCCAGCCCTTGAGTTTTCCCGGCCCGCCCATTTCATCGCTGCGCAGCATGCGCATAATTTCTCTGGCCTCATCACCGGGATAGATGTCCCAGATATGGAGACTCCGCAAGGCCTCTTCCCGGCTGTAGCCAAGGATCTCGGAGGCCGCCTGGTTGAATATGAGAATGGCCCCGTTCATATCCGCGGCAATCACCGCATCCACGGAACTGTTGATCAGATTACGCAAAAAGGCGTTGGATCTGGTCAGCTTACGCTCCAGACGGCCCATCTTGGGCGGGTCGAAATCGAGACGGACCACACCTTCCATGTGATCACCGGCAAACAAACCATAGCATGTGCCTCCATCTTCCAGATCAAGACCTTTCTGGATAGTCTCAATGTTCTGCTGCTGGCAGGACCGGCCGAACACCGGGCAGGCCTCAAGTCTCTTGCACGGTCCTATGGACAGCTCGTGACACAAGCGGCCGACCATATCCTGGCCGTATTTCTCCTTGGCAAAATCGTTGGCCGCCAATATCTTATAATCCGGAGCAATAACCACCAGTTCCCGTTGCAGGGAATTGATGGCTTCCAGAAGATAACGTTCCTCTTCCTGCCTATGCATGGGTCCCCCGTTTGCAGTGGTCTGTGACCACAGCCCACCGGCTACCGGCCACAGTCTACCGGCTGCCGGTCACTGATCTATGGCTGGTCTCATCCACCCGATTGATGAACTGAATATTCGTGAACTTCCCATTGGCCTTTTCCTGCTCAAACAAACGTTGTCCCTCCGCTTGACAACGCTCACAACCGTGGCGGGGGACCTCCAGCCCCAAACAGTTTTTGGTCTTGCTGGATGAAGTTTCCACTCGTAAAAGGCCCGGGCAGTGTTCGCAGTCCAGCAAGAACTCCCGCTGCCGCTCGGTAATAAAGGATGTATCGTAAAAGATCTCTTTTGAACGTACGAAATACTCGCCCTGTTTTTCCCGGCTCATATGGGCGGTGGGTGGGTTGAAGTAGCCGTCCAAAGCGGCCATGGACATCTTTTTGATATATTCTGTTATCCGTTTTTCCTGCCGAATGGCCTCCGGGTCGTAGTCTGGCTCGCGCACAAAGCTGTACTCCAATCCGGCCATGGCCAAGGCAATACCCAGATTCACATAGGGCAAGGCCCCCTGGATGGAATACCCTCCCTCCAGCACAGCGATATCCGGATTAAGCATCTGATTCAGCTGGGCGTATCCTTGGGCCGATACATTCATATTGGTGATGGGGTCGGAAAAATGATTGTCCTGTCCGGCGGAATTGATGATCAAGTCGGGCTTAAAATCTTCCAGAATGGGTAAAACCACATTTTCTATCACGTAAAGCACACCCTCATCCGACGTTGTCGGAGGTAAGGGAATATTCACTGTCTTTCCCAAGGCCTTGGGTCCACCCAGTTCACCCGGAAAGCCGGTCCCTGGAAACAAAGTCCGTCCATCCTGGTGAATGGAGATGTACAGGGTCTCCGGATCATGCCAATACACATCCTGGGTTCCGTCTCCATGGTGACAGTCCGTGTCCACAATAGCCACCCGGCCGACATTGTAATTCTTGCGCAGGTTTTCCACCATGATCGCTTCCATGTTTACACTGCAAAACCCTCGCCCCCCATGCACAACCTTCATGGCGTGATGCCCCGGTGGACGGACCAGGGCGAATGCCTTGTCCTCTTCCTTTTCCAAGACCAGTTGTCCGGATTTAATGGCGCCCCCGGCCGAAATAAGATGGGAACTGGTCAGATTGCTGGCTGTATCCGGAAAGCAGAAATGCACCCGGCGGATATCCTCTATATCGGCCACATCAGGCTTATACTCCCTGATGCCTTCAATATCAAAGAGCCCTTCTTCTTTGAGCTGGTCCATGGTATACAGCAAGCGTTCCTGCCGCTCCGGATGGGTTGGGGAGATAGCCCAATCAAAGGCTGGAAAGAAAACAACGCCCAGGCGGTTTACTGCTCTTTGCATAGACACCTCACAGCATTCTGGTAGTCAGGGGAAATACCTGGCTTGATCTGGCATTTAACCCGGATATCCTGCCCCACATGATAGACGTCCTGGACCATATTCATGGCGCTTTCTTCCACCACTTCCACCTCGGATTCGGGCACCCGCCAATCCAAGTGGTTGGTCAAATAGGTACATAAGTGGTCGACCACATCTTTTCGAGCCTGATCCAGGGAGTATCGGTTGCCTACTTGTTGGCTGACTCCTAATACTGGAACGGTCATCATTCTTTTTTCCGTATCTGCAAATAATTCAGCCTGCATGGTCGGCCTGGCCAAAGCAGCGCCCAGGGCATTGGCCACTGCATAATTGTCCGGCACCACCACCGGAAGGCCGAAGGCCTGGCTCAAAAAGGGAGCCATTACCTTGGCAGGACCGCCCATGAGATAAATCCGCTTGGGCACGATCTGCCGATACTCTAAAAATTCATGCACGGTGTATACAGGACGCTCATTGATATCGGCCAGCATATCCAGGGTTTCCCTTTTCAGAACTCTGCAAAATTCATGAATCACCTTCCAAGACACCTGATGTGGGTTCCATCCCAATTCCTGGGCCAAAGACTGCATCCCTCGGTCCGATGCTTCAGTCTGGCCATAAGAATACTGCTTGGCGCAATTCAAAGCGTCCACCAGAGTGGGAACCGTTCCGCCCTGAGCCATACACGGTCCCATCCGCCTGGGTCCTACCCACACCGAGCCTTGAGCCACCGTCACTGCCGAATCACCTCCCAAGGGGATGGATTTGGTCTTCATGGCCCGGACCAAGGTAGGACGGTGAGCCAGCTCAACACTTTCGGCCTCAATCAGGGGGTCGCCGTTGGCGAAAACAGCTACATCCGTGGTTGTGCCTCCCAGATCCAGTAATACAGCGTCAGACTCTATGGGACAGAGGGCCATAATGCCCATTACGCTGGCCGAAGGACCGGAAAATATACTCTCCACCGGAGTCCGTCTGGCTTGACGGAAGGTCATGGTCCCTCCGTCGGCCTTCAGGATATTCACATGCGGAGGATGCAATCCGAAATCCTTCAGGCTGTCGGACACAGAATTGGCAAAGTCATTAAAAATGGGCCAAATAGCACTATTGTAGTAGGAAGTGGCCACCCGGCGGGGAAAGTTGAGCTGGCCGGACAGGGCATGTCCTAAGGTCAAAAAATCGCATTCACCTTCCAACAGGGCAGCCAGCTGTCGTTCATGCCCTGGATTGCGAGGAGAGAACTTCCCGATGACGGAAAAAATGCGCACTCCGCGCTGTTTGTATTCCACTATCTTCGATTTGGCCTCATCCAGATCCAGAGGTGCAAGCTCTGTCCCTCGGTGATCCAATCCCCCGGGGATAATTGCGTAACAAGAGCCCATCCGGAAATGCTCTGGGTCTATCCCCGGCCCAGCCGTAACCAGTACTCCCACCTCCTCCAAATCTCCCTGGACAATGGCATTGGTGCACAGAGTGGTGCTTAGGTTAAATCTTTTGACCTTTGTGGCCTCATGCCCTTTGATCACCTCGGCCAAAGCGAGGCGAACGGAAGACAAGAGGTCCTCATGGTCTGTCGTCACCTTGGCCGCCGCCAATAACCCGTCCTTACTCAACAGAACCGCATCTGTATGGGTTCCTCCTACATCAATGCCCAGGATCATATCCTCCCCCCATTGTGGAGTCGGTATGCATCATTGTCAGACGCATCCTCCCTGCGTATATTGGTTCCGGTTGCTTCCTACATCCATTGTTTAGCAGTCAAGGAATTGTATTGGATTCTCATTTTCCTATCTTATTTAAAAAAATGTATCTGTTTTGCTATTGCCACGTCAAGGCATAACCTTTTTAGGAACTTGAAGATTTGGAGGAAACATGTCTCAGGTAGCTGTATTTATGGGTAGTATTTCAGATAAGGAGACCATGCAGGCCTGTGCTGCAGTGCTGGATCAACTCGGAGTTGACTACCGCATGACCGTCACTTCCGCCCACCGCACTCCGGAACGAACCCACGGCTTGGTCAGAGAACTGGAAGCCCAGGGTTGTCAGGTATTTATCTGCGGTGCCGGTCTGGCTGCCCATCTGGCCGGAGCCGTTGCCGCAGCCACAACCAAGCCAGTACTAGGGGTTCCCCTGAACGCATCTTCTTTAGGCGGCTTGGACGCCTTACTGTCCACGGTACAAATGCCGCCCGGTTTTCCGGTGGCCACCTTAGCTGTAGACAAAGTAGGGGCCAGAAACGCCGCCTGGTTGGCGGCCCAGATCCTGGCTTTGCAGAACACGGACCTGGCTGAGCGACTGCAGCAGGCCCGGCAGGAAATGAAAGACAAGGTGGAGCAGGACGCAGCCAGTCTCTAAAATCGGAGTTCAAAAGTATGAGTACTTCCGTCCAGGTCAATGTGCGTTATCTACACTCTGTATGGGGAGAATCGCCCTTGACTTACAGTACCCAGGATTCTGTGGGCTTGGACCTCAAAGCCTGCCTTGACCAGGATTTCCTGAACCTGGCTCCAGGCAATCGTCAAGCCGTGCCAGCCGGAGTAGCCATTGAAATTCTGACCCCGGGTATAGCCGGCTTTATATTCTCCCGCAGCGGCCTGGGAACCAAGGAGGGGTTGGTGGTCAGCCAGGGAGTCGGGGTCATTGATCCGGATTACCGGGGGGAAATCATCGTCTCCATTTTGAATACATCTCAATTAGAACGGACAATCCACGCAGGACAGCGCATTGCTCAGCTCCTGTTCATGCCTGCCTACCAAGCCCGGCTTTTTGCTGTGGATAGCCTGTCCACGACTCCTCGGGGCCATGGTGGCTTCGGCCATACCGGAAAATAGCTTATTGACAACACCCTGGTTTTGGGACACATTTCTCAGCCCTTTTGCAGGCAACCAGGGGTATTGACAACCCTTACTCAACCGGTTGAATAGCCAAACCATGCGCCAAATTACAGATCGCAGAAAAAGGCGGATCCATGAGGTCCTTTGTCGACGACAGCCGGATCTGACCCTGGTTATGGACAATATCCACGATCCACATAACGTCTCGGCCATTCTGCGCAGCTGCGATGCCTTTGGGGTGGGGGAGGTTCACCTGTATTACACTGTGGAACCCTTTCCCCGTCCGGGCCGCAAAAGCTCGGCTTCAGCCATGAAATGGGTATCTCGATACAAGCATACTCGGGCCGGAGAGTTGATGGACTCCATGCAGTCTGGATCCATGAACGTCTTGGGGGCCAAGTTTAGTCCTTCGGCCGTCCCTGCCCACACTGTTGACCTGACGCTACCGACAGCTATCGTATTAGGCAATGAACATCGAGGTATCAGCCCGGAACTTGAGCCCCATTTGGATGGAGAGGTCTACATTCCCATGCAGGGCATGGTAGAAAGCCTGAATGTCTCTGTTGCCGCAGCCATTCTCTTGTACGAGGCCTGGCGGCAACGCTTTATGCTTGGTCGATACGACACACCGGCCTTGGACAATGAAACTCTGGACCGCCTCTTCACTCAATGGGCGGAGAAATGACCGACCTATAGGTCACTGCAAAAAGTCGTTTTCCGGTTACTTAATTTGCAATTTGAAGTTATTACTCTTTTTTTTTGCCCTCGCATCTCCCCATACATCTGGACACCCAGACGAAAAAAAACTTAGTATCAAAGTCTGGCGAACCTTAAATCCTTTCCTCAATGACCATAACCCAGGATATTGACTATGCCCGGCAACACATTCGGCACCTTTTTCCGGCTGACCACCTTTGGCGAGTCCCATGGACCCAGCCTGGGCGGTGTGATCGACGGCTGCCCGGCCGGTCTGACCTTAAGCCAAGAAGATATCCAGTTGGAGCTGGATAAACGCAGACCCGGGCAAGGGCTTTCTACATCACCAAGAAAGGAAGGAGACCAGGTCCAACTTCTGTCCGGAGTTTATGAAGGTCAGACTACCGGAACTTCTATTGGATTCATGGTTGCCAACCAGGACCAGCGCTCCAAGGACTACGACCATTTGCGCAATTTATATCGCCCCGGGCATGCAGATTATTCTTACCGCCAGAAGTACGGGGTGAGAGATCATCGAGGCGGCGGCCGGGCATCGGCCCGGGAAACCGTTTGTCGAGTCGTGGGCGGGGCGATAGCCCAAAAGATTCTGACTGCCAATGACATCCAGACTTTGGCCTATACCAAGGAGCTGGGAGGCATTCAGGCTGAGGTCATTTCTCCGGAAAAGGCTGGGGAAAGGCCGTACTTTGCCCCCGACCCTTCAGTTTTGGAGCTGTGGCAAAATAAAATCGAAGAAGTACGTAAGATGGGGGACAGTGTAGGGGGTATAGTGGAAATCACCGCCACCAATGTTCCTGCCGGACTGGGTGAGCCTGTTTTTGATAAGTTGGATGCTCGACTGGCTTATGCCCTTATGGGGGTGGGAGCGGTAAAAGCAGTGGAAGTCGGAGCAGGCCGGGAGGTGGCCGAGCTCATGGGCAGCCAAAACAACGATCCCTTAAGCCGTGACGGATTCATTCAGAACAACGCCGGGGGTATCCTGGGGGGTATATCCACCGGCCAGCCCATCACAGCCCGTGCTACTGTCAAGCCGATTCCTTCCATCGATTTGCCTCAGCAAACGGTAAATGCCCAGGGTGAAGAAATAACCTTCACCACTAAGGGCCGACATGACGTCAGCGCTATTCCGCGCATCATTCCTGTCCTGAAGGCCATGGTCAGTTTGGTCTTGGCCGATATGTTTCTCATGCAGCAGAGTGCACGCCTGAGCCGGTAGGGCGGGGTTGCTTTGCCGTTTATCGGTTGGAAGCAAAATTCATGACCACCATCCCTCACCGCCTCCCGACGGCCGCAGCTATCGGTTCCCAGCCCACCGGTCAGACCGGCTCCATCTGGTATTTGGCCTGGCCACAGATCCTGATGATGGTCTTTCACTTTCTCATAGGGTTTGTGGATGTGTACGTAGCCGGCCGCATCGGCGAAGAGGTCCAAGCCGCTCTGGGTATGATCACCCAGGCCCTGCTCTTTTTCCTGATCATAGCCATCGCCCTGGCCAACGGTTCGGTGGCTGCTATCAGTCAGTCCCTGGGTGCAGGCAAGACCTTTCGGGCCGTTCGTTACGTAACCATGGTTCTGACCCTGGTCTTAGTGGCCGGCTTCTTCCTGGCCGCCCTGGCCTTTCCGCTTCGCGGTCTTTTTTTGGATCTGTTGCGCACCCCGGCCTCCATCCGCGACTTAACCGATGCGTTTCTGCGCATTTACCTCATCCTCCTGCCGGTCTATTATCTTTTGGTGGTCGGGAATGCGGTTTTCCGGGCTCAAAAGCAGGTCCACATCCCATTACTGTCCATGATCCTGGTCACCCTCCTCAACACCTTAGCTGACTTCGGCCTCTGCTTCGGTCTCTTCGGTTTACCTGAGCTTGGGGCTATCGGCCTGGCCTGGGCCACCTTGATCTCCGTCAGCTGCGGATGCCTTTTCAACTGCTTCCTCCTTGCCAAACGAGGGTGGCTGAAGCCTTCGGCCTTTCCCCCTTGGCGGTGGATGAAACATGCTTTGCCCTATCTGTGGATGGTGGCCTGGCCGGCCGGATTGATGCAGACCTTGTGGCAAACCGCCTACTTGGTCCTCTTTGCTATCACTGCCAGCCTGCCGCGAGGTGAAGTTGTGGCCTTGGCTGCATTGGCTGCCGGCATTCGAGTGGAATCCATCCTTTTCCTCCCGGCCTTTGCTTTCAATATGACCGCCTCTATACTGGTCGGACACGCCTTAGGCCGGGACGATTCGGAGCAGGCCAAACGGATTGGACTGAAGACCTGGACCATTGGCTGTTTTCTGGTCTCCAGCCTGGGAGCAGGTCTATGGTTCATTGTGGACCCGGTAGCCGGAATGTTGACCTCCAGGCTTGAAGTCCAGCAGGAAATTGCCAGTTATTTACACTTCAACATAGCCGCCATACCCTTCACTGCCACCAGCATGATTTTGGGTGGGGTATTCCTGGGGGCCGGGGCCACTCGGTACACCATGCTGGCCATTGGCGGCACAGTATGGTGTGTACGCCTGCCTTTGGCCTTTATCCTGGGGCACCTCATCCTGGGCCGGGCCACGGGAGTCTGGGCGGCCATGCTCATTTCTCAGGTTATTCAATCTCTGCTTATGGCCTATCTCTTTGCCCGCAAGGACTGGACCAGGTTCAGCATGCAGGCCATGAAGCGGGAGAAAAAAACAACAGGAGCTCTCCATGTCTCTCACTTTCCATCCTCTTTCCCTGGAAAGACAAACCGAATATAAGCGCCGCCTGAAAAAGACTCCTCAGATCAGCTCAGATTACAGTTTTGTGAACATATGGTCGTGGCGGGATATTTACGACCTGGAGTGGGCTTGGACCGATTCCCTGGTCTTTATCCGCCAAAATTCTCCGCAAGTGCAGTACTGGGCCCCAATCGGGCCCTGGCAGGACAAAGACTGGGCCGCCGAGCTTGGCGATCTTCCGTCCGGCCTTTGCTTAACCAGAATTCCCAGCCAATTGTCCGAGATTCTGACCCAGCAGCTGCCACAGCGGGCTCATCTGCATCCAGCTTCGGAACACTTCGACTATCTCTATGATGTTCAGGAACTTATCGAGTTGCGCGGCAATCGATTCCACAAAAAGAAAAACCTCCTCAATCAGTTCAAACGCAGTTATAATTTCACCTACATCCCCTTGACTTTGGAAGCCGTGGAAAAGGCCCTTACCCTGCAGACCGAATGGTGCCTGTGGCGAGACTGCGAGGATTCCACCACATTAGAGGCCGAAAATCGAGCCATTTTAACTGCCTTTGAAGACTGGAACAAATTAGAGGACGTTTTCGGGGGCGGATTGCTTGTAGAGGGGAATATGATTGCCTATACCGTAGCCGAACCTTTGGATGCCCAGACCGTGGTCATCCATTTCGAAAAGGGTTGTCCCAACCACAAAGGGGCCTATCAAGCCATCAACCAGATGTTCCTGGCCAACTCAGCCTCCGGATTCACCTATGTCAACCGGGAGCAGGACCTGGGCGATCCCGGTCTGCGCAAGGCCAAAGAATCCTATAACCCCATTGCCTATGTACAGAAATACAGCGGAAGCCTGGATTGACCTTGCGGAGTCTACATTCAGAGATCAGAATTTGCCGGGTTGATCAATTATGGAACATACGGATCAGCATGTAGTAGGGGCGAAGCTTGTCTTCGCCCACAAGTCCGAGCAGAGCGAGGCATGAATATTCTTTCTGGATTCTAGCACTACAGCGACAGTTCTGACATGAACAAACCTTGAAAGAGCCAGTCACGCGTCTACGCGTGACTGGCGATCCCAGATTGGCCAGGGTGGCACCTGGCGGTCCGGGGGGCAAAGCCTTGGGATCACAATCTGTCGCTATAGTGCTGTTTTCATACTCGATCAAACTGGCAGTCTGCGGCCAGATGTGGCGCTGACTACCGACTTCTGCCCCTCTTCTTCCTGATATCTGAAGTCTGTCCCCTGTCTTCTGACCTCTGACCTCTGACCTCTGATCTCTGTCCTCTGTCTTCTGTCTTCTGCCCTCTATCCTCTGTCATCTTTCCTCTGTCATCTATCCTCTATCTCCCTCCAGCCAAGTTCCACAGCTGATCCGCTTGTCGGTAATGAACCCCGATGTCCCGGCGCATATCCAACCGGTTTCCCTTTTCATCTTCCCGGGGTATGACGCGTACCCGGCCGGAATCAAAGGCATTGTACACTCTGGTTCGCAGACGTTCAGCCACCTCCCCCCTGCTCTGGCCTTTTTTGACCGTGCCGTTCATGTTTAAGTAAGCCACCCTGGTCCCGTCGGAAAAAAGGCCCCGATCCGGACTGTATCCCATGCCCGAAGGGATGAGCTGGATGTTCTTTTTGGTCAGTCCGGGCACGTCCAACTCCACCGGCTCATATTTGGTCACGCTCCAGGGATAGCCCTTTTGTCCATCCGGGCCGCCCGGCCCGGTAACCAACCCCGCACAAAGGGCGATCTGATCTTCACGGACCTCAGGCTGGACTTGATCAAGGCTGCCGGTAAACATGGCTTGCACCAGGGTCCCCAGGTTGCGCACCCTGCGCACTACCGCTTGGAATTCAGGTTCTCCGGGTCGAATATTGATCTCGCAGACCCGTACATGGCTCGGCCGTAATCCAGCCTGTTCATCCCTGGCAAAAGAGACGAAACATCCTGGATACAGAACACAAGGCCGCAGGATGCCTTCGGTCCGCATGGCCGAGATCAAAGGCTGCGCGATACTTTTTTCCACCAGGCGCACAAGCTCCGGGCTCTCAAAGGGATGAGGGGAAATGGAGCCCATGCCCCCGGTAATAGGATTATCCGGACCTGGTGGGCCTGGAAATCTTTCCGGATAATCCATGGAAGAGGGCAAAACACAGTAGTTGCCCCGGTTGTCCACCAGGATAGTGAAACTGATCTCCACTCCGGACATCCGCGATTCAATCAACAGGGGCCAAGGCTGATTGCGAAACGCCTTTTTATAATCCTGTTTGTAATCCTGGATCAGGGTCTGATAGACATCCTGTATTTCCCAAGTGTCCTTGATGACTCTGGCTCCTTTGCCCCCAGCACTATATGGATACTTCAAGACTGCACCGCCGTGGGTATGGAGCCTCTGCAGACAGGCGGAAACCACAGTGGGCCCGTCTTTGGCGTCCGCCTCTGTCCAGCTGTCGGCCACCGGGATGCCGGCTTGGGCACAGAATTTTTTGCACCGGATCTTGTCCGCTTCCAGAAAAGAACCCTCCGCACTGAGTCCGGCAATGCGGTCACCAAAACCTGCCTGCTCCAACTCGTCCACCAGACCTTCAAAGAGCAAAGCCTCGGGCAATGGAAGCAGGTAATCCAGGTCCCCTGCCTGCATGGCCTGGATACAGGCTTGGGCATAGGCCTGCACGGAATTGTCTTCCGTGGAAATAAATTCCACCGGCCAATTGAACATATCCTGTTCAGCCAATCTGGGCATGGCGGATGTCCCCCGGACCACCACCCCTTTGTAAGGAATGCTCTCTGTTTCGCTTTTGGCTGTGGATACCACCAGAGCTGAAAGCAAGGTCCGGGCATCGGTCCCGGCAAATCCGATTTTGGTCGTCTGTTGCATTGCGGTCTCCTGAAAAGGTCTGAGTACCTCGTACGTATCTGTCTCAAAATCTTATGTTTTATCACTGATCAATCCGGCAAACAGTTTTTTTGGGCGCTTTGGCCCATAAATATGTCAGATTGGCCGGAGGCAAAGCTGACTTGTAGACAATGCCCTGCCTGCCGGTCAAGTCTTCCTGCTCCGCACTCACCTTCATCTGCTTGACTACCCATACAGATATATCAAGATTTTTGATGATATTTTTTGTTTTTTTTTGATTCATAAAGTATTTATTCATTAATCATTATTAAATGCTATTTTTAGACATTATTCTTCCTTTTTGCTAATTGATTTTCATCGCCCGATCAATATCATGCCCAACTGTTAGCATTCACTTCAATGGAGTGCTAATACCAAAAAGATGCATGTATAAAATTTAACTTTCAATTTGGAGGGAGATGGTATGAAGCTCAAACCTTTGCATGATCGCGTACTGGTAAAGCGGTTGGAAGAAGAGGAAAAGACCAAAGGCGGGATCATCATCCCGGATACGGCCAAGGAAAAGCCCATCCGGGGCGAAGTCGTAGCTGTGGGTCCCGGCAAAATGGGCGACGATGGGAAGCGCATGGAGATGTCGGTCAAGGTCGGGGATACGGTTATGTTCAACAAGTATGCCGGTACCGAGATCAAGGTTGAAGGGGAAGAACACTTGGTCATGCGCGAAGATGACATTGTGGCCATCATTGAATAAATACACTTTGCAATGTATTTAAACTTTTTGAACGACGCCTAGTAAGGAGGGTCCTATGCCTGCAAAAGATATTCACTTCAGCAATCAAGCTCGGAACGAGCTCAAGCGCGGCGTGGAAAAGCTCGCTGACGCGGTAAAAGTCACCCTTGGTCCCAAGGGCCGCAATGTGGTTATTGAAAAGTCCTTCGGCTCCCCGACCATCACCAAGGACGGCGTGACCGTGGCCAAGGAGATCGAACTTGAGGACAAGTTCGAGAACATGGGCGCCCAAATGGTCAAGGAAGTGGCCAGCAAGACCAGCGACATCGCCGGGGACGGCACCACCACAGCCACTATCCTGGCCCAGACCATTTTCGCCGAAGGCCTCAAACTTGTGGCGGCCGAAAGAAATCCTATGTCCATCAAGCGAGGTATTGACAAGGCCGTAGAAGCAGTAACCAAAGAACTGAACAACATCACTCATACCACGCGGGAAGAAAAGGAAATCGCCCAGGTTGGCACCATCTCGGCCAACAGCGATGCCACCATCGGCAACTTGATCGCCGACGCCATGAGCAAGGTGGGCAAGGAAGGCGTGATCACTGTGGAAGAGGCCAAAGGACTGGAGAATACCCTGGACATCGTGGAAGGGATGCAGTTCGACCGCGGCTACCTCTCTCCCTATTTCGTGACCAATTCCGAGAAGATGACCGTGGAGCTCGAGGACGCCATGATCCTCATCCATGAGAAAAAGATCTCCAATATGAAGGACCTCCTGCCGGTCCTGGAACAGGTAGCCAAATCCAGCAAGCCGCTTTTGATTATTGCTGAAGACATCGAAGGCGAAGCCCTGGCTACACTGGTGGTCAACAAGCTGCGCGGCACCCTGCAGGTCAGCGCGGTCAAGGCCCCTGGTTTTGGCGAGAGACGCAAGGCCATGCTCCAGGATATAGCCGTATTGACCGGCGGACAGATGATCTCCGAAGATGTCGGCGTGAAGCTGGAAAACGTGACCATCAATGAGCTTGGGCAGGCCAAGCGCATCGTGGTGGACAAGGAAAACACCACCATCGTGGACGGTGCCGGCAAATCCGACGACATCAAGGCCCGGGTCAAACAGATCCGCAATGAGATCGACGAAACCACTTCCGACTACGACCGGGAAAAACTGCAGGAACGGTTGGCCAAGATCGTGGGTGGTGTGGCTGTGATCAATGTCGGCGCAGCCACCGAAACTGAGATGAAGGAAAAGAAAGCCCGGGTGGAAGACGCTTTAAACGCCACCCGCGCCGCAGTGGAAGAAGGCATCGTCCCTGGCGGCGGCGTGGCTTTGGTCCGCTGCTTGGGTGCCCTGGACAATGTCAAGCCGGCTGACGAAGATGAGCGGGCAGGTGTGGAAACCATCCGCAAGGCCCTGAGCGAGCCTCTGCGCCAGATCTGCGTCAATGCCGGATTCGAGGGCTCCATAATCGTGGAAAAAGTCAAAGCCGAAAAGGGTGGCTTTGGTTTCAACGCCGCCACCGGCGAATATGAAGACCTGGTCCAGGCCGGGGTCATCGATCCCAAGAAGGTGACCAGAATCGCCCTGCAAAATGCAGCGTCCATTGCTTCCCTGCTTCTGACCACCGAGGCGGCTATCGCCGAAAAGCCAGAAGACAAGGACAAAGGCGGGGGCGGAGCTCCCGGAATGGGCGGAATGGGAGGCATGGGCGGAATGTACTAAGCCGCTCTC
>CAZUER010000020.1:33156-41873 GCA_964619345.1 uncultured Desulfohalobiaceae bacterium | reverse complement strand
GTAACTACGAAATACGATGTCGCTGAACATCTTCGAACACCTGAGGAAATGGCTGCTTATCTTGAAGCTTGTCTATATGAGGCGAATGGGGATGCCGCATTTGTCGCAAAAGCGCTTGGTGATATCGCCCGAGCTAAAGGCATGTCGCAGGTTGCACGTGATGCTGGTCTATCACGCGAAAGTCTATACAAAGCTCTCTCTGGGGAGAGGACACCCGGTTTTGATACAATCCTTAAAGTCATATCCGCACTTGGGTTGAAATTGCACGCAGAAGTAGCTCATGTAAATAGCACCATGCCCGAACAACAGGATTCAGTCAGACCCTTATGACATCGCAATCCCGAAGGAGGTAACTGATACCAGGAGTGGGAGATCATGCAGAAGCACCCGGAAAAAGAAGAGTCCGCATTGTCCTGTCCACAACTGCTTTTTTGAGTGGAAAAGGGCAGGGGAGAATAAGAAACAGCCGTACTGTATCCGGCCAAAGGACGAAGACTTGTTCGCCTTTGCCGGTCTCTGGGAGCACTGGGAGGATCAGGAGACAGGTCAGAAAATCGATTCCTGCACCATCGTCACCATCCATGCCAACGAGGCTGTGGCCGAGCTGCACGACCGGATGCCGGTGATTATCGGGAAAGAGAATTTTGATCTGTGGCTGGATAGGTCGACGGAGGATCCGGAGCAGCTGCAACCATTGCTGGCACCGATTTCAAGTCAAGAGTTGGAGATCTATCCAGTAGGGCTGGAAGTGAATAATCCAAAGAATGACTCGGAAGAGGTGATCAAAAAGGTAGGTTAAGTACAAGCGGTTTATAACCGGCTGTAAGCGATATATGACTCAAAACACTCAGTATTTATCTGAAGCGATTTATTGATTCTCTGCTGCAAGAAAAGGACGGCATATTTATGGTTTAGCCGGATGGTGATTTTCGTTTCCATCACTGTCCTCTGTATTCAGCTTAACGCCTGCCTTGGCCACTTCTTCCCTTATAATCTTTTCAATGTGCCGGGATGACGATTTCCCGGTTACCGTCAATGAAACAGTCGCACAAGTGACCTGGGCCTTTTGGGCGATATATGTTTGCGTTATCCCGGCCTTTTTCAGCAGCTTCTTGAGGGAAGACTGGTCGGCAGCGGCTCTCTCACACTCTTCCAGTAAAAAGGCAATTTCCGACTCATCAGCTGATCTCTCTTTGAGCATCTCCCAGATCACTGTCATGATCCTTTTGGACTTGGAGAGGCCGCTTATGGCCTTGCAAACCCCGGGGCGTGAGACCTGTGCCCGGGAGGCGATCTGTGCTTGCCTAATATTGTATTCAGCCAGAAGCCTTTTTATTTAAGGTAAAAAGTATATTGACATTCATAAGCCAATTTCGGATAAAAGAATTGATAAGGTCAGAATCTGAGTATTCAGGGGATGGAAAGCCACGGGTCCAATGTCGAATCCAGTTGCGCTTCTTCTTTTCTTCGTAAGCGTTTTCTGGCGATTGGAAAGCAAAGTTGTCAATATGGAATTTTAAAGTAGGTGTCGCTGTCAAACACATAGTCTTTTCTTAAATTTGAAATTTTGCTGCACCTGTAAATATCTTATAACCCGTATTTTGTTAATGTAGATCTATTTGTTTTGTATCTTATCATAGGGATTAATAGTCATGAAATTCACTGAAATGTTGAATAATGTTATTAAATATTGGCCTCTATATTTTATTTTTGGTACACTTGTGGGCCTGACTCTTACTTTATCAAAATATATAAATGATCTCGATAAAAACATCTCTGAACTAAAAACAGATTTGATAAATATTAATTCATCAATATCCGAAGTTGATAAGTCAATATATGAAGTTAAAAAAAATATTCTTTTGTCAAAAATCTCTGATAATATCGATGAAAACAAATATCAAAATGCACTAGACATTCTTGGTTCTTTGTCACAATATAAAAATATTAGTAATATAGAGCGCGCAAAACTTTATATGCTAGAAGGTAAGGTTCTTTTCGCCATGAAAGGATGTGATGATTCAGTCCGTCGAGCATATCAGCGAGCACTCGATACGGTTCCTGATGATCCTAACATAAAGGCCCAAGCAACCCTTGCCAAAAGCAGGGTGATGATCTCTTGTGGTGATGAAGATGATTGGAAGTCATCGAAAAAACTTCTTAATTTGATCAAGGACAGATACGCCACTGAAGTTCGCATTAACTTGGCACTTGTTCATTTATTATTGAAAGAGTATGATGATGCTTTAAAGAAGTACGACCATGTTATCAATGAAATTGAAAGTAGAAAATACTGTGATTCTTCTATTTATATTTCTGCTTATATTGGCAAAGGCCTATGTTATGCTTTGTCTAATAATGGAGAAATGATGGAAGCAATTAAATGTTTTTGTAATTTATTAAGTCTATATCCAGAATCAAAAAAAATTTTTTTGGGAATATTTTTGGACCAAAAAGATGAACAAATTCAATTTAAAAAGTACAGTGAGCTTTTAAAAAATGTTGAAGATAAACAAAATCATGATTACAATACATTTATTGAAAGAATAAAAGGATATTAAAATGCATTATTATATATCAATTAAGAAATCTTTTATTGTACTATTCGTTATCGGAATCATTGTTAGTGGAATTTCTTTTAGTTGGTCACAAATGGGTCCACCATATGGTGAAGGTTTCATTTTGACATTTAAGAGCTTCAACATTAATTCTTTAGCAGAACTGAATAATCGGAAAATTTGTGGTAGCTCCAGAAGCTTTATAGCATTTGTTTCACACACTGGTTTGAATAATGCAATTCATATTAATGTGCCATTTTCTGAAGGATATACAGCGATGAATGTAGGGATGTGTGATGCGGTAGTTGCTTATAGCACTGACATAGGAATGATACGTCATCTGTCTGAAATGTGGAGAAATAAGAATTCTATGAAGGTATTAAATTTTCCATGAATCAAGTTTGTATTCATTAGCACATGGAGTTTCAGGAATCAATTGGCACACCGAGCGAATAGTTAAACATACCAAAGAGTTAGCCTATGCCAAACGTAGAACCTATGCCATCGTCTCTAGATTTGCCAGCTATGTCTATAAATATTGATGTATTATAGAAATTACGCTTGATATGTAGAGCCTATGTCTTGTGTATATTGACTACATTCCGCACCCTACAAGAAAGTGGCCCAGGGTAGAACCTACTGGTACATTAGAAAAGAAATGAAAAAGACCCCTCGGTTGGAGAGTACTTCTTCTATGCCTGAACCAATCGCATGATCGCTCCTAAAAGCAAGAGGGCATTGAAAAACTGGTACCAGAAGACGACCATTCAGCACCTACGGCCCGTAAATCTCAAAGAACTTAGCTCAGAGCGCTCCAGGTAAAAGTGGCACCGGGTGTCCAAAGAGCACATTGAGGAAATCGCCTCCAAGTTCTTTGCCCGCATCTGGGAGAAGCTTGCCTTGGGACCGGAAACACTCCGCAATCTCTGCGAGGAGCTGCACATCAGCCCCAAGTTCTATGATCTGGAGTTTGCCTCCAAGAAAATGAGCTTTCGAAAGGACACCCAGGAAGTCTCATCAGCCAAAGCCCTTATGGGCAAGAACATGATCGTCACCGACAATTGCCATTGGAGTACTGAAGAGATCGTTTTGGCCTCCCTGGACAGATACAAGAGTGAAAACCAGTTCAAGGTCAGCAAGGATCCTTTCCAGGTACAGGTAAACCCCATGTTTCATTGGACAGACGGCAAGATCCGTTGCCATCTCTTAACCTGCATGATGGCCATGACCGCCCTGAAGCTATTTTAGCATGTAAGGCTCTGCACACCTATTAATTCCTGAAAGTCGAGTCTGAAATTTTGTATGAGGGGGCTCAAAGGCAGCATGTATACAGCTCCGGCGGAAGAGGTCAAGGGATGCAGCTTATACGTGAGTATTGCCAAGAACAATTCAAAAAAATCTATAACAAATTAGAGAGGATAAAGCTGGTTAGACGGAATATTTAAAAAATATTGCTTGTTGTGAAAAAAGAAGAAAAAATATGAGAAAGATATTGACTCTTTTACTCTCCTCTGCTACTTCTAAAAATATACTCATATAGTTTATTTGTAATATTAACTGAAAAAGAATGAATAATTGCAACCTCTTTAAATATATGATCAATCTTAAAAGTATGACGATATATTTTCTTGGTATTTTCAGTTATAATTATAAAATCATAATAATGCATTTATTATAAAGAGTTATTTATAAAATTTATCTTTTTATGTAATCTTCATAAAAAATTTTTACATTAAAAATCATTTCCTATCTCATTTCTAAATCTGTATTCTGCTGAGTTACTCCATTCATTACAACTCTCATACGTTGATCTTTGACCTAGGGTATCAGCGTGATTCTCTCATAACCTCAGTTCATAAATGGTGCATACCAGCCAGGGGAGCAGTGATGGATTGTATGCCGCCTTTTTATCATGCCGGTAAATTAAAAGAAATCCAATCACATCTCTCGGGCTTTGAAGCCGGGGAGTTTGGGTCGCTGTTTTACCCGGACCCCCTTGTGTGGTTTGGTTGTTGAAAAAGAGGAGAACAACGTATGCCAGTGCAAGTGAGTTATCCGGGTGTCTATGTGCAAGAAATCCCTTCCGGCGTTCAGGCCATAACAGGGGTTTCCACATCGACGGCATTGTTCATGGGCAGGACCATGCGGGGCCGGCTGGATGTGCCGAAACGGGTCTTGAGCTTCTCCGACTATGAGCGTTCTTTCAGCGCCGATACCAGTCTGAGTGAGATGACCCACCAAGTCCGCCAGTTTTTTCAAAACGGCGGGCGAACAGCGTACATCATGAGAATCGCCGAAGGCAGTACCGCCCAGGAGGCGGCAGTGACCCTGCAGAACACGACAGGCTCTCAAGTGTTAACTCTAACCGCTAAGGACGCAGGCGTAGATGGCAACATGATTCGGGCCGAAGTGGACTACAATACGCCCGCTCCGGAGGCCACCTTCAATCTTCGCCTGTTCCGGGAGTTCGTAGATGCTTCCGGGGTGGTCCAGGTCAAGGACAGCGAGACCCTCAGCAACCTGAGCATGAACCCGGATCAAGGGCGCTATGTGCAAACCGTGGTCAACCAGAACTCGGCTCTGGTAAATGTTAGTGACCCAAAGACGGTATCTCTCTTTGCCGGGTACTCTGTCTCGGGTCTGGTCCTGGACAGTGCAGCTGGGGAGTCAGATCTGATCGGGCTGCTGTCGTCAACAGCCAACAAGATCCAGATCAGCGTGGACGAAAGTCCTTTTGTTACCGTTACCCTGCCCTCCACCAATCTGGCCGGATGGCAGACCAACGTGAATGCAGCCCTCAACAGCTTCGGGGTCAGCGTAACTATTTCCCTAGCAGCCGTTAGCGCTCCATCCGGGGAACAGTGCCTTCGATTTGAAAGCGGCAACGCAAGCGGAGGAAGCGTGGTCATCATACCTGCGGCCATTTCCGATGCTTCTGTTATTCTCCAGCTGGGTGTGAATCAGGGGGGCTTGGAAGTGAGCGGTTACGCCGACAGGCGGCCGGCCCCCAGCGGCTATTTCTTCAACCCGGGATCACTCAGCGGATCTCCTCTGCCCCCGGCCCTTGAAGAGTTCATTTTGGTCCAGGCAGCGGACTTTGACTCCTGGACCCTCAGCGACAACAGCGGAGGGACCCACAGCGGTTCCGCGCAGGCGATTACCTTTCCAGCCAATATGTATGTAGGAACTGGATTCGACCCGTCATCCGCTCCATACGGCGGCATACCTTTCCTGGGCTCCCTCATCAACGTGCGAGAGAACCTGCAGACCCTGGCCGACAATATCTCGTCCAGCTCCATTACCGGTGGTTTGTGGACGGCGGCAGTCCATGACCTGCGCTTGATTCTGTCTCCGGCTTACGGGGACGCAAACTCGGATACAGGGGCAACCCTGACCAGCAACGGTACCAGCGGTTCCCCCTACGATATCGGTGCAGTGGGCAACCCCTTCAATGGCACGGCCAACTCGCACTCTTACAGCCTGGGAACTACGGGAGCCGGCAGCTTTCAAGGCGGAGGCGCGGACGGCCAAAACGGCGCATACCCCAAGAAATCCGACTATGAAAAAGCGTTCGAGATTATTGCCAAGGAAGTCGATATCTTCAACCTGCTGATCCTGCCCCGAAATGAAGGGCAGTCGGACAAAGACAGGGAAGAAATATGGGGCCCTGCTTCCGTCTTTTGCAAAAAACAGCGCGCTTTTCTGATCATGGATCCCCCCGCTTGGTGGAAAGACCCAAACAAAGTGTCCACAGAGGTCAAAAAGCTGCGCGTGGGATTGGTCAAGGATCATGCCGCGATCTATTGGCCGCGGGTAAGCATTTCGATCAACGGGAGCACCAAGCATATCGATCCCGCCGGATCCATCGCCGGACTTATGGCCCGGATTGATTCCAACCGCGGAGTATGGAAGGCCTCGGCCGGAATCGAAGCTGACATCCGGGGCATACGCGGCCTGGAGCATGGGATGTCCGATCCGGAGAACGGGGTGATCAATCCCGAGGCAGTGAACGCTATCCGGGTTTTCCCCAACGGGATTGTGAGCTGGGGAGCACGGACTATGGACGGCTTCGATAACTCCGGCAACCTGGACTACAAGTACATTCCGGTCCGCCGCTTCGCCCTGTTCATGGAGGAAAGCCTGTATCGCGGACTCAAATTCGCGGTTTTTCAGCCCAACGCCGAACCGCTCTGGGCCCAGATCCGCTTGGCCGCAGGGGCCTTTATGAACAACCTGTTCCGGCAGGGGGCTTTTGCAGGGCAGAAGGCAAGTGATGCCTATTTCGTCAAGTGCGATTCGGAAACCACCACCCAGAATGATATCAACCTGGGGATGGTCAACGTCGTCGTTGGATTCGCGGCCCTCAAACCGGCCGAGTTCGTCGTACTGACCATTCAGCAAATGGCGGGCCAGGTGCAGGTTTAATCTCTGGCACTGGTACATGGAGGACACATCATGGCGCAGTTTTCGGTCAACGCGGGTCGAATCGATCCGTACAGAAATTTTAAGTTTCGGGTCAAATGGGACGGGCAGGTAGTTGCCGGTGTGAGCAAGGTAAGCGCTCTGAAGCGGACGACCGAGATCGTCAGCCACCGGGAAGGCGGCGATATCAGCACTCAGCGCCATTCGCCGGCTGCCTCCAAGTTCGAACCCATCACCCTGGAACGAGGAATCACCTTCGACCGCGAGTTCGAGAAATGGGCGAATATGGTCTACAGCCCGGAAGGAGACGGTGGCGTCTCCCTGGCCAACTTCCGCAAGGATATTTACATCGAGCTGTTGAACCTGCAAGGCGTGCCGGTCAGGGCCTACAAGGTCTTCCGGTGCTGGGTATCGGAGTTTACATCCCAGCCCGAGTTAGACGCCAACGCCAACGCCATGGCCTTTGAGACCATCGTTTTGCAAAACGAGGGCTTTGAGCGGGACGAAGCGGTTGTTGAGCAGGCGGAAAGCTAAGAACCCCGAGGCCCGATTGTGATTCTGGTTCAGCTCGGTCCCGGTCTTCCCGGCGGAAAGTGGGCCATGCTCAGGCCTTTGCGCGGTCATGACGAAACGCGGGTCGAAGCAGGGAGCCCAGCCCAGGGAGCCGCCCTCCTGGACAGGTTGCTGGTGGATTCATTCGGTACCAGCGTGGGGCCCGGAAGAGCCTCAGAACTTGCCGTGAGCGACTGCGATAAGCTGTTTGCAGCCATATACTTCGAATACTTCGGGGAATGGGTGGAAGGTGTGGCAACCTGCCGTCAATGTGGAAGCTCGTTTGCGGTGAGCTTTTCCTTGAAAGAGATGACGGCTGAGATGGATGCCCCAGGAAGTCAGCACGCCGTCGGACCAGATCAAAACGGGGTGTATACCCTGTCCGACGGCCGCCGCTTCCGCTTGCCGACCTGCGGAGACCAGCAAAGCGTAATGGGCTTGGACCTCGAGGAGGGAGCCTCTTTGCTGCGAAACCGGTGCATAGTGGAAGGAAACCCAGCGGAGGACCCGGCTTTGCTCCAGGCCGGGATGTCCGAGGTCGGTCCTGTTCTGGACCAGGAGCTGCAAACTGTCTGCCCGGATTGCGGTGTCCTGGAGAGTGTGCGGTTCGATGTTCAGAGGCATCTTCTGCACACCCTGGCCCGCGAAAAACGGTTTTTGGTTCGAGAGGTTCATCTCATCGCCCTGGCCTATGGGTGGGGCTATGAAGAAATACTCGATATCCCAAGACAGGAGCGGCGGGCCTTCGTGGCCCTGATTCAGGCAGAGCGCGAGTCGAAAAAGGGGACAGGACGGTGAGCGATTACTTGACCAATCTGATCACCCGGACCGGATCACTTCATGGAGGGCAATGGCTCAGACCCGTCCTCCGCAGCTCATCCCCCATAGCCGGGCACGATCAGCGCATCGCCGGGATAGACCGGGAGGATTTCACCATGGTGGGGGCACCTCCAGATCCTGGAAGCTCCCGCGGTGCGTCTGGAAGCCGGAGCGGGTTTTTACCCAGAAGAGAATCACATTTTGCATCCTTAGGCCGGGGAACAGAACCTTCGGCTCAGGGCAAGACCGACTCGGGTTTGGAAACGACGGCAGAGGCAGTGGTGAACAGTGTTTATTCAAGGCTTTCAAAGACCAAGCCCCGACCGGAAGGTGGAGCTGGCCTGGAGCCCGGGAAGACGGACAGCT
>CAZUER010000020.1:7758-33146 GCA_964619345.1 uncultured Desulfohalobiaceae bacterium | reverse complement strand
GGGCCGGAAAAACATAAGGGCGGCTCTTTACTTCCGGAGGCCTCGATGAAAGCGGATGTATTCGAAGGTTCTTATGCCGGGGAAGAGGAAGCAGCTTTCCCAGTCAGGAAGGGAAAGGCAGTGGAGCTGACCTCGGCCTCCCAGCGGATTGGCTTTGGAGAAACAGAGCAAAGGACGGGGGCCGCAAGTCCAGTCCAGGATCCCAAGCCCTCTACACCGGACAAACCCGCAGATTCAGCCATCCCGGATTCCGAGCACCCCAAAGATCCTGGATCACGATACGGCGGCTTCAATAGGAATCAGGCCGGCCGCATGGCCGTGCATACCCGGCCGATTGCCCCAGAGCAGGACATCGATTCGGCCTTTATGCAGCCCGGATCTTTCCACCCCGACCATGGCTCGAGCCCCGGGATCGAAGGCTCGGCTTCAGAGCGGGCAAGGGCTGATCAGAGCCCGCGGGTGCATATCGGTCGAATCAATGTGGAAGTGGTTCAGTCCTCGCCCCAAAAGGGAGTCAGCGTGTCCCGGCCAGGCCCTGTGACCGCCGAGTCGGCTTCGGTCATCGGACCACTTGGGGCAGATGGTCGATCCAACCCCGGTCAGAGGTACAGGTAGTCATGCCCCTTATAAATCTTTTTAAAGTAACCAAGACGTTGACCGACCTTCTGAAGATCAATATTGAGAACAATATTGATCCCTCTATGGCTGGGCTGTTGGACGTCACAGCCCTTGCCCCGGAGAAGCTGGACAATCCCCAGAACACCTTAAGCCTGCACCTGTACCACGTGGCTGAAGACGCCCATTACCGAAATGTGGCCGGACCCGGGGACCATCCGGAAGATGTCTCCCAGATCCCGATGGCCCTGAGCCTTTTCTATGTCCTCACCGCGCACCATCACACGGACACCACCTACGATGCCGAGACGCAGCAGAAGCTGATGGGTTACGCCTTGAAGACGCTTCATGATTATCCAATGATCACGGACAGTACAACGGTCAACGGCCCTGGAAGCCCTCTTGTTCTCCATCCGGATCTGCGCGGGGCGGACAACTCCCTGCAGGTCATCTTGAGGCCTGTCTCGCCGGAGGAAGCGATAACCTTTTGGAACTCCGAGGAAAAGAGCACCGCCCGCCTGGCTGCCTATTACGAGGTACGGGTGGTCATGCTCAAGCCCCAAGAACCGAAGTCGATGCCCGGAATAGTCCTCAATCTGGGCGCTTTTCTGGTTCAGACAGGCTCCCCTCACCTGGAGGCCAGCAGAAGCTTGGTGCGTTTTACCATCCCCCGGAAAAACGGCGGGACCGTCCAGGAGATCGAGTCCTGGCCGGCCCGGGTGACCCTGGATAGCTCTGGATCTCCCCCGGCCGCCCACAACCGGCTGTCCCTGATCGGTTCCAACTTGGCCGCCGGCAGGTTTCGGTCCTTGTATGTAAAAAACGGCATCTGGTCCAAGCTTCCGACCCCCGGTCCGGTGGACCAAACTGTGGTCGACCTGGAGCAGAACCCAAGCTGGGAGGTCCAGTTCCAAGAGGACCGGGTTGATGTTTTCCTGAACCCAACCCTGACGCATATAACTCCGGACGGATCGACCATGAATCTTTCTCTTCTGCCGGGTATTTACAGTTCTTTCGTCCGGGTGATCACGGAAGAGAAGATGATCAATAACCAACTCAAGCAGATCGCTGCAAACAGCAACGAGGTCGGGTTTGCCGTCGCACCGCGCATTATCAGCCACGATGCTCCCGATCCGGCTGGAAATATTCAAGTGAACCTGGGTTCGGAGTTCAACCTTCTGGACCCTGAGCTTCCTCCAGGCGCAATTCAGGTCATTGTGGGGGGAGAGGTCTACAGCCAAACAACCAGCGATCCGCCCGGTGCAGAAAAAGAGTTTTTCGTCACCAACGCCCCTGTGAACCTCATTCGGATCAGACCACATTTCGGGATTGACGGGACCGAACCGCAGGCCCATCCGTTCCGGCTGCTGGTCAACGGGGCCGAAGCCGCTCCTTTCTGGATCGAATTGGGAGCATAAGCATGCTGGCATCATCCGCTCAAGCACACTCAAACCTTCACTGCACCGGGGCCTCAACCTGGACCAGCAGCACGACAGTGCTGGAGCTGGTGATACGCTCGGTCCGGTGGAGAGCCAGGCGGCGGGCCGCCTGGCTGGCCCAGCTGGGCAAAAGGGAGGGCTTTGCAGATCGGGTACCCGTGGAAAACGACCTGGAAGCCTGTCTGAACGACCGCGACACCCCTGAACGGGAGGCGGTATGGCATGAAAAATCAGAAGGGCTTGGGCTAGTCAACAAGGCCATCGCTGAGGTCGAGCGGGAGCTTGCGGGCGATGCTGGGGCCCCCCTGGCTCAGCTGGGCGATCTTTTCGGCTTGAGCCAGACGGAAATGGATCTATTGAAGGTATGTCTGGCCGCGGAGCTCGATTCAGCCCTGGCCAGGGCTTTCGGCTACTTGCAGGGCCATCCCTCAAAAAGCTTTGCCACCGGCCCTCTCGCGGCCCGTCTTTTCGGTCGGGGACTGCATTCGCTGTGGAACCCATCCGGAGCCTTGGGGATCTGGAAGTTGGTGATCTCCGGTCAGGCCTCCTCTGGGGAGCCGGTGCCGCTGTCAGTAGACCCATTAGTCATCGATTGGCTGCTGGGCGAATCGAGAATTGATCCGGCTTTAATGGGGCTGGTCAGCCTGGTCCAGCCCAAGGCCCCTCCAGCCGGGTGGCCGGTAGAAGCATCGGCTGACCGGATTCGCCGTGCAATCCAAGCCGGCTCGGCGGTTCGGGTGATTGTTTCCGGACCTCCTGCCAGCGGGCGGAAAACATTCGCTGCCTCGGTGTCCGCAGGCTATGGCATGCAGACTCTGGCTATCGACGACAGTGATATCTCCGAGGCCGAGTGGCCGGAGCTCTACCTGCGGGCTCAGCGCATGGCCATCCTGGGCGGCACCTCCCTGGCCTGGCACGGGAAGAATTTGCACCGTCGCCGTCCCGGGGCTGTGGGACCCGTGCCTATCCAGTTTGTGGCCTGCGAACCGGAGCAAGAGGTAGCTCCGTGCGATCAGGCGGTGGACCATCGGATCGAATTGCCGTCCCTGACCATCGAAGAGCGTCGCAAGCTTTGGAAAACGAATATTCCCGAGTCTGCGGCGTGGCCGGCTCAGGAGCTGGAAAGGCTTGCCAGCCGTTACCGGCTCAACGCAGGAGATATCGCTTCGGTGGGGCGGTATGCTCCGGTAAGCGCCGCTGAAGCCAGGGCTTTGGCCAGAGAAATCACCCGGCAGCGATTGGAAGGTCTGGGACGGCTTCTCGACTGCCCGTTTGACTGGGAGGACCTGGTGGTTCCCGATCGGCTCCGGCAAGGACTGGAGGATTTCGCCTTTGAAGCCCGGGACCGGGCAGGCTTCTGGGAGTTGCCGAACGCCCGCCGCCTGTTTCCGCGGGGAAGGGGGCTGGTCGCCCTTTTCGGAGGTCCCCCGGGAACTGGAAAGACCATGGCCGCCCAGGTGATCGCTGCCGACCTTGAGCTGGATCTGTTCTGTATCGATCTGGCCGGGGTAGTCAGCAAGTACATCGGGGAAACGGCCAAAAACCTCAGCCGGATCTTTGCCCGGGCCGCCAGGATGAACGCGGTGCTCCTTTTTGATGAAGCCGACGCCCTTTTCGGCAAGCGCACAGAGGTCAAAGATTCGCATGACCGCTACGCCAATGCAGATACCAGCTACTTGCTGCAGTTGCTGGAGGAGTACCAGGGCATGGTCATCCTGGCCAGCAACAAGAAGCAGAACATCGATCCGGCTTTTATCCGCCGCGTCCGCTACGTTTTCGAGTTTCCGCGTCCGGATGCTCCATCGCGAAAGAGAATCTGGGGCCAGGTTATCGGCGAACTGATCGGCGACCAAGATCGGCTGCGCCTGGCGGAGGCCATCGATGAGATGGGCTCGAACCTTGAACTGTCCGGGGCGCAGATCAAGAACGCGGTGCTGGCTTCAATCTTTGCGGCCCGCCGCCGAGGGCAGGCCTTGGCTGTGGAGCATCTGCTGCGCGGGATAGACCGGGAGCTGTCCAAAGAAGGACGGACCCTTGGACCGCGGGAGCTGGAAAGGCTGAAGCTGCTGAGCTGAGCCGAAAATGACATGAGGGGTTCTTGAGCATCCAAATTTCTGGGGTGGTTTTGCATGAAACCAAATCTTCACATCGATGAGATGAACGTGCGATTGCCCGGCCGGGAGGCCGGGACCGGACGCCGGGTGGCCGACGGGATTCCGGAAGCTCTGCTCGGAAAGCTTCCGGGGGGGATACACCGCAGGATCGAGTCGATGGAGCTTCGAGTGTCCTTGCCGACCGGGACGAGCGAGTCGGAAATGAGCCAAGCTGTGGCCGAAGCTATTGCCCAGGCCCTGAGTAAAGGGGATGGTGCGGCCGGGCCGGGGATTATGGACGGTAAGGAGTGAGGCGATGACATTTACCCTTTTATCCAGAGAAAAACGGGCTGGGTCTTTATCGACTCAAGCCGGAAAGCAGAAGGCCTCTCCAGTCCGCGTGCTGGATACCAAGCTGAAGATCGGACCTTCAAACGATACGTGCGAACAGGAAGCGGACCGGATGGCGGATGCAGTGGTGCGCATGTCTGTGCCCGGTCAGGGTCCGGTCCAGGGAAAGGGAGGACTTATGGACTTCAACCGAAGATCGCCGGCAACAGCTTTTGTCGGCAATTTGGATGCCCGGCTGCTGGAGGGGAGCGGTCAGGCCCTGCCCAAGGCCATTCGGAGCTTCTTTGAACCCCGGTTCGGCCAGGATTTCAGTCAGGTTCGAGTTCACGCCGATGCCCAAGCCAGCCGGAGCGCCGGTTTCTTGAGGGCCAGGGCCTATACCATGGGAAACCACATCGCGTTCGGGACCGGCATGTACGCTCCCCAGACAGCTTTCGGCAAAAGACTGTTAGCCCATGAGCTGACCCATGTGGTGCAGCAGAACTCGACCACTGGGCCGCCCGTACTGCGGAGGGAAGAGAGTCCCCCCAACTTCCGGGATTGTACCCCGGCAATAACCGGGGTGCCGAACCCCAATGAAAGACTGGAAGAGGGGAGGCAGCGGGCCAGGGGCTACGTCGGGGCCGCCATAAGGGCTTTAAATTCCGCGCCGGCTGCCGGGTCCACTTATGCGACCGCCCTGAACAGGCATTTCGTCAATCCCACCGCTGCACAACGGTCCAGCATCCAAAATACCTATCGGCAGATAATGAACCGCCTGGGTATCTCCAATTTTATCTGCAACAGCCAAAACATCTGCCAGGGCGAGCAGGCCTTCTGGATTGCCGCTGACGATCTGATCCACGTCTGCCGGCCTTTCTGGTCTTTAAGCACAACGTGTAAAGCAATCATCCTGATCCATGAGGCTCATCACGACATAGCCGGAGGAGGTGAAGGGGTGGGATACCGAGGAGATCCGAGCTATCCGGCTGGAAACAATCCGCCGCCGGGCGGACAAACCACGGCCATGCGCATGAATACACCCGACGCGTATGCCTTTTTCGCGGCCCATATTTGGCGCGATACCGACACCAGCTCAACGTGTTTTTAAGAGGACATGCATGCCCGACACTGGACTTCAACGCAGCCCCAAGTTTCAAAAAGGTGCTCTGGTCCAACTGGTCAGAGACATTATCGGGGTAGTGCCCAACGTGATTCCCTTCCAGTACAATCCAGAGAAGCTGTCCCACACCCTGGAGCCCTGGAATCCGTCTGAGAGCGACCAAAGCCGGCGCAGTGCCTCGACACCCACGGTGCAGCCATTTGACCCGGAGGAAAGCTTTGACTTGAGTCTGGAAATTGATGCCACCGATGATCTCGAAGACGGCAAACCTGTGGCGGTGGAATGGGGCGTCGCCGATCGTCTGGCCGCCTTGAAAAAGCTCACCCAGCCGACCCAAGGCCCCATCGGGGACTTGGCGACCAGGGCCCGGGCCCTGGTCGGCAATGCTGCTGAACAGGCCGTCCGCCCGACTGTGCCGGTGGTGCTTTTCGTTTGGGGGCCGGGGCGCATTCTGCCCGTGCGGGTGACCAGCTTCTCGGTGGAGGAGACCCTTTTTTCGCCCACTTTGCATCCGATCCAGGCAGCAGTATCCCTGACCCTGAGGGTGCTCACCCCTGATGTCTTTAAATGCCAGACCGACGTAGCCGCCGATCTCGCGGTGGCTGCCTATAATTTTACCAAGCTGCAGGAAGATGGGCTGGCCCTGGCCCATCTGGCCGGCAACACGGACGCGATCCGGGCCTTGCTGCCTTTTTAGGAGAGAACCTATGGCTGTATTCGAACGCAAAAGCCGCTACGCCAAGAACGCTTCCACCTACCAAGCCATTGACCGGCGGGGCCGGAAGGTGGCGGCCCTGACTCCCGCCCGGAAGCCGGTTCAGACTTTGCTTGGCGAACATTTGCGCACAGAGGGACGCCGGCTGGATCACCTGGCCCACTTCTATCTGCAGGATCCAGGCGGATACTGGCGGATTGCTGAGATGAACGAGGTTATGCTTCCGGATGCCCTGGCTGAAGCCGAGGCGGTGAAGATACCAGCGGTTCTCTGATGCCGGTGGGTTTGTATATGACAACCCTAACCCCTGGATCACCATGGGCTTTGGAGCAATCATCGCCTCAGGCGGGAACAACTCATTGTTAAGCGACGAATTCCTGAACTGCATCATCGAAGTCCGGGTGGAGCAGTCTCTGGATGAGCGGACCAGGTTCGCTATCAGGTTCAGCGACGATTTAAGCGGCGGCGAGCCCAGGATCCGAAGCTCTTCCCAGCTGGAGTGCCAGCGGATGATAAGCATTGCGGTGCAGGTCGGCGACGACATCAAATGCCTGGTGCGGGGACCTGTGACCAACACGCGATCGTCGGTGGCCCTGGGCGGTCCCGGCTCCTGGCACGAGGTGCACGGTCAGGACCGGCGGATAGAGATGGACCGCCAAACCGTCCACCGGGCCTGGACCGGCCGTGCGTCCGAGGCGGCCCAAACCATCCTCAGTCCGACTTTCGACCGGACCAATGTGCAGCAGACCAGCATCGTGTATGGAGGCAGCCGGATGGGTGGACAGCCTTCGTCCTTGACCCTGAATCAGCGATCTACGGATGCAGAGTTCATTCTTCAGATCGCCCGGCGGAACAACCTGCATTTTTGGATCGAATACGAGTGTCATTTCCGGGCAGCGGGCTCCGGAGGAGGGACCTTGCAGATCGTGGAAACGGCCAATCTCACATCCTCCCCGCCCAGGCCATCGGGCCCTGCGGCGTCTTCAACCTCGGCTGGCTCGATCCGCCTCGTGCCCAGCGTGCCGGTGACCCTGCGGGTCAATGTCGAAAGAGACCGGTGCCAGAATGTCACGACATTCGATCTGAACATCGATCCGGAACGGCCCAACCGTTTTAACGGTTCCGCCATCGACGATCGCGATCTGAGCACACCGAGCACTTCAGTCACCGACCCGCAGCCCCTGATCGACAGGCAAGGCCAGAGGCTGGGAGGCAGCAGAGAAGCACGCGACGTGTCCATCACCACGGCCGGAGGACAGGAAGAGCTGAATGCCAGGGCCGAATCTGCCTTGACCGAGGCCGGCTGGTTCGTTGAAGCCACTGCGAGCACCACAGCACATATGCTCGGAGGGGTGCTCGTCCCCCATGACGTGGTTCAGGTAGAAGGGCTGGGACCGGTGGACAGCGGTCCATACCAGGTGAAGTCGGTCACCCATGTGATCAAGGCCACCGAACACCTCATGGATCTGGAGCTTCGCCGCAACGCCATTGGAGGAAGCTGAATCTGAGCAATACGAAGGGAAGGGCAATGAGGAAGAGATGAGTGCATCTGAGGAAGATCGATTCTTCGGCAAATACCGGGGCGTGGTCCAGGACAACCAGGATCCGGCTGGCCGGGGACGCCTTCAGGTCAGGGTCCCGGCGGTAATGGGGGACGAAGCCGTGTGGGCCCTGCCTTGTGTGCCCTATGCGGGTCAGAACATGGGTCTTTACACCATGCCTGAACCCGGCACGGGGGTGTGGGTGGAGTTCGAAGCCGGCGACCCCTCGTATCCCATCTGGGCCGGATGCTTTTGGGGGGACGACCAGGTCCCGGAGGACGAGCAGAGATCCAGGGCTTCCCCGCCCCTTAAAATCATCCGCAGCCGGGAAGGCCTGCTGATCTCCCTCAACGATGAACAGCAGGTGATCACCCTGAGCGACGGCAACGGAAACAACCTGATTACCATCGAGGTCCGGCAAGGCAAGATCAAGATCCAGGGATCAACAAAGGTGGTGGTAGAGGCAGCCCAGATCGAGCTGGTTGAGAACTCGACTCATCCTCTCGTGTTCGGCGATTCCTTGCTCCAGTACCTGAATCAGCTGGTCCAGCTTTACCAAGCGCACACGCACCCTGGACAGACGTTGGCTGGAATACCAGTCACCCCGGCACCGCCTGTTCCCCCTTTGGTGCCCGCGACGCCGAGCATGCTGTCGACCCGGGTAAAATCCGGCTGAGCAGAGGAAAGATTTGGACGGCCGCACTTTAAGGAGGCATTTTCATGGCCCTTAAGCCCGGTATGTTGGAAGAAGATGGTTTCCTGGACAGCATGGCCAAAGAAATGGAAGCCGTGTTCCGCGAAAAGCTTCCTTTCGTGGTCCCCGGTGCAGACCCCGAGATGGGAGAGGCGGAGCGGCGTCTTCTTTTTGTTGCCGTGGCCCAGGGAGTGGTCAGGCATCTGGCGGCTCACCCCGATGCCTTCAAAGTCGAGGTTTCCCTCTCTGACGGAAAAGGAAATGTCTCAGAGATTCAATCCATCTGATTCGAACAACCTGTGCATCTATGTCCCGGCTTCAAACCGCCTGGAGCAAGCCCATGGCTGAACCGATCACTGCTGTCCGTTACCCCTTCGCTATCGACGGACGTCTTGGCCGTCTGGCCCGGGAAAGTGACTATGAATCCTATATAGCGCAGCTCATCCGTCAGGTCTTGTTTACTGCACAGGGAGAGAGAATCAATCGGCCGGACTTCGGGGCCGGGGTGAAGCGGCTCGTTTTTGGGCCCAATAGCCCGGCTACGGCCTCTCTGGCCCAAACCATGGTTTATCAAGCCCTGGACAAATGGCTGGGATCCCTCATCCGTACCGACGATGTGCAGGCCAAAGCCGACGCGGAGCGGCTGAACATAACGGTGGTCTATACCATCCTGGCCAAGCGGGAACAACGTTTCCTGAATGTGGAGGTCACCTTCTGATGGCTGGTGAAGACAGGTTGACCGCATTGTTGGAGCAGACGATCAAACGGGTCACTGGGATCGATTTCGTGCAAGTCGTGGATCCCGACGACCAGACGGTCCTGCGTGTCTTTTTTCTGATCGATCCGGATCAGCTGGCCGATCCCATTGTCTCTTCTTCGGACCTTCCGGCAGAGGTGCCTCCGGAAACGGTGCATATCGTCAGCACTTCGGGCGGGGAGCAATTCCCGGAAGTGCACGTGAAAAAAGCCACGTATCTGCAAGTGAGCCTGGACGGGGAGACCCGGACGGCTTTGCAGATCCAGACCGCCTCCCCCGGTGATTTCTCCATGTACCGGTTGACTGTCGTCGATGAACCCAAAGATCGTATCGACCGTTATTTCAATGGAGTCTTGTTCAGCTTCAAGCAGGGCTGTCCAAGCGGTTTGGACTGCAAGCCAAAGGGGCGGGCCTGCCCTCCGGAGGAGCTTGTGGATTTCCCGGTCGATTATCTGGCCCGGGACTTCGTCAGCTTCCGAAGCGCCCTGCTGGACTTCGCCGCTCAGCGCTACCCGGACTGGACCGAGCGGATCGAGGCCGATGCTGGGGTCATGCTGGCCGAAATCATGGCCGCCCTGGGAGACGAGCTTTCCTATGTCCAGGACCGCTATGCTCGAGAGGCTTATCTGGAATCTGCGAGCCAGCGCCGGTCCCTCCGCCGTCATATGCGCCTGGTGGACTACCACCTTCACGACGGCCTGAGCCCGTCAGCTTTTCTGGACCTGAGGGCTAAGCCCGGCCTCGGGGTTTTCCTGCCGGCCGGATCCCGGGTCTGGGCTTCTGGACAGGGGACACGGCCCATCACCTTCGAGCTGGGAGAAGGGCTGGCCGATACCACGGCCAAGAGCGGCAGTCCAAAGCAGTTCTGGGTTCATCCGGAATGGAACGAAATCAAAATCCACATTCCGGATGTGGACCGGCCCTGCCTTCCAGTCGGCTCCACCGAGGTCTTTCTTTTCGGGCATTTCCCTTCGGCCGGACAGATTCCGGCCGGCCAGGATCCGTTGAAGTTCTGGCTGGGCAAGTGGCTGCTTCTGCACAGCGAGCCGCAGAATCCCGCTCTGCCGAAGCGTCGACATCTGATCCAGGTCCAGGAGCTTCAGCAGCTCACCGATCCGCTGTTTATGGACGGAAGCGGCAACCCGCAGCCGGTGACCCGGGTGGCCTGGAAGGATGAGCAGGCCCTGCCTTTCGAGATGTGCCTTCTGGAAGCACAAGTAAACGGCAACCTGATTTCGGCCACGGCCGGAGAAACCATCCAGGAGTTCTTCACCGTCCGGGGAAACGAGCAGGCACCTGAAACCGATCCGAAGGGGGAACCGGTAAGGCAGGCGGTTGAGCGCCAAGGGCCTTTGAATTATGTAACCGGCCGGCGCAGCGTTACATACCTGCACAGTCTTCGGCAAACCGAAAAAAGGGGCCTGGGGTGGCTTGGGAACCTGTCTGAAGCTTGCCCAGAGATCGAGCTCCAGGAAGTAAACCCCAGCAACCTCCATCCACCCGACAAACCTCAGATCTGGGAATGGCGCCGCACGCTTCTGGACGCCCGGAGCTTGGAGGACGTCTTCACCCTCGACCACGGATCCTGGCGCCGGGTTATCGGCTTTCGGCGAATCGGTGAGGTGATTGCGCATGAGGATTACGCTGCGGATTCGGGCGTGAGCATCCGTTTCGGAGACGGCGAGTTTGGCAAAATACCGGCGGACGGCACAGTCTTCCAGGTTCGTTATCGCACCGGCCCCGGCCGGGAGGCCAACCTTCCGGCCGATACGGTGACCGAGCTTACGAACCCGCTGGACGAGTCCCAGTCTGATCTGGCCGGGGCGTTGGATGGGGTTTCCAATCCCCTGCCCATAGAAAACGGGGTCGATCCGGAAGATGCGGAAACAGCCCGGAGGATAGCCCCGGAAGCCTTTAGGTCCCTGACCTTCCGGGCAGTTCGTACAGATGACTACCAGGAAATCGCTGAGCGGCAGCCTTGGGTGCAGCGGGCCGGGGCCCGCTTCCGCTGGACCGGCAGCTGGCTCAGCGCTTTTGTAACCCCCGATCCTCTGGAAGCTTTCGAGCTGAACCCGGAGCGGCAAAGACAACTTGATGCCGTGATGAGCTGCGTGCGGCAGGCGGGGCGTGAGGTGTTCGTGAACAATCCACGCTACGTGAACCTGGAGCTGGAGGTCTTCGTCTGTGTGGAGCCTTCGGCCTACCCGGGTCAAGTCAAAGAGAGAGTGCTGGAGGCGCTTACCGGAACAAAACCTCCGAACGCTGTTCAGGGCTTCTTTCATCCGGATCGGTTCACCTTCGGCACGCCGCTTCGCCGTCCGGCCCTGGAAGCCGTTATTCAGCAAGTACCCGGGGTCCTGGGGGTCGAACGCCTCCGGATTCGAGCCCGCGGCATTACGGATTGGCGCGAGTTCACAGAATCGGATTTTGGGGTTGGGTCCGATCAGGTCATTCGCCTGCAGAATGACCCCCGGTTTCCCGAACGCGGATCGTTGCGCATTGTGGCCACGTCCGGCGGACATAAACAATTCATGATGAAGGCGGAATAATTAATGAGTGCGTGCTGTCCCTGCGATGAGCTGAAGCACCCGCCCCAGCCGGAAATTCCGGCGGGTCTGGCCTCGCTGCCGCGTCAGGCCGCCGGCTTTCCGGAGTACCGGCTGGCTATGCTCCGGGATATTCCGTCATATGCGGCCTTGAGGCAATGGCGGGCCCGAGGCGGCGAAGACCTGGGCATCATGCTGATCGAAATGTGGGCCTACGTTTTGGACGTGCTGGGCTTCTACGACGAGCGTATCGCCAACGAAAGCTATATTCGCACCGCCCAGCTGCGTCCTTCTCTTCGAAAGCTTACGGAGCTGATCGGCTACCTTCCTCGGCCCGCCCTGGCAGCAGCCGTGGAGCTGGCCGCCATTGCCGATGGGGTAAAGGCGGTCACGCTTCCTCCTGGAACAGCCTTTCGTTCGGACGCTTTCGAAGATGAACCCCCGCAAATATTCGAAACAGATACCCCTTTCACCATCCACCCCCTGATCAATCGGTGGAGGCTAGGTCCAGTCCGTGAACGATCCTGGGGTGGAGAACTGCTTTTCGAATCCGGCACAGCCGCTTTGACCAAAGGCCAGATCGTGGTTTTTCGATGGCCTGAAGGAGGAAAAACCAAGCTTGGTGCTGGATGGGTGGTTACGTCCGGCAGGATACAAGCTGTGGATGGTTTGAGCTATCTTCAGCTGCGCCTGGACCGCAAGGTCACATTCGGTTCATCGGTTCAGACAGCGGATATCCAGGTGCTCAGGCCGACAAGGAGTGCTCACCCCAGCCTGTATATTTCAAAACCGGCTTCTGAAAGGGAGATCGTCCTGGATGCCTTTTATCCGGGTCTGGCCAGGGATCAGGTGATCGTTATCCAGAAGGGAAGATCCTTGCTGGCCACGGTTATCAAGGATGTATGGCAAGTGAATGTGTCTGTAGCCTCCATACCCAGCGGACAGACCACGGTCAAGCCGAGGATTCCGGTGTCCAAGATCGGCTTTGACCACAAGCTCCAGGAGGACTGGTGGAAGCATCCCGAGGCAATGGTCATTCACCTGGAAATGATTGACGTGGGCGAGCTGACCCGCCCGGCCAAGACGCATTTAAGCGCGTCCGACTTTGCCTCCCCGGGTGCGCCCATCCAGGGCCTGGTCGAACCCCTCCCAGAGCCGGGGCCCAAGCCCACCCGCTTCCTGCTGAAGGACGCGGCTGAAAACGGTGTGTCGGCCCAAGGTACGGTCCAAATCAGCGATAAGGGCTCGGGAAGCATCGTTCTGGCCGAGGACACCCAGCCGTTCTCTCCGTGCTTGCGAACCCCGGTGGAGGTGTTTGGCAATGTGGTCATGGCCTCCCGGGGGGAGAGCGTATTCAATGAGGTGCTCGGGAGCGGTGACGCCAGGCAGACCTTCCAGTCCTTTACCCTGGCCAATAAGCCGCTGACCTATTTCAACGATGCCTCGGCCCCAAGGGGGCGCCGGAACACCCTGGAGATCCGGGTCAACGGTATTGAGTGGGAAGAAGCGACCAGCTTCTACGGCAGGGGGCCTGATGATGAGATCTACGTGGTCAGTGAAAACGACAACCAGGAGAGCACCATCACTTTCGGCGACGGCCGCAGGGGAGCCCGAGTTCCCACCGGGGTGGACAACGTTACGGCCACGTACCGGCATGGGGCCGGGGCGGCCAAGCCTCCGGCCGGGGCCATCGGGCAGCTGGCCAGGCCTGTACAGGGATTGGGCCGGGTGGTCAATCCCGTGGCCGCAGGCGGAGGAGCAGATGCCGATCGGCCCAGGGATATACGCACAAACGCCCCGGCCGGGGCACTCATTTTGGGCCGGGCAGTTTCTCTGCCGGACTTCGAAGCCCTGGCCCTGGAGTTCGGCGGGGTGGTTAATGCCCAGGCCGAATGGATCTGGGATGAGGCTTTCCAGAGTGCGGTGGCCAAAATCTGGTTCATCTCAGACGGGGGCCTCATCGCGGATCCCCTCAGGGCCTATCTCATCGGTATGGCCGAGCCGAGTACCCCCCTTGTAGCTGAGGAAGCCAAAGTTCAACCTTCCCCGGCAAATCCACAGCTGGTCATCGATCTTCTGATCCATGAACGCTACAACTCCGATAGGGTGGCTCTTCAAGTTCATCAAGCCCTGACCAACAAGAAAAACGGAATCCTCGGGTTGCAGAACATACCCATCGGCGGTCCCCTCTTTCGAAGCAGAATTTTTGCAGTGGTCCTCGGAGTCCAAGGCGTTCTGGCAGTGCGGGGGATGACTGTGGACGGGAAGCCGGCTCCCTTTGCAATCAATGTGGAGCAGGGCCGCTACCGGGACTTTATCAGTTCCATGCGGATCGCGGCTGCCACGAGTGCGGCATCAGACACAAAGACAACATTGCGCTAACAAACGGGTCCGGAAAATGTCGAACTTAACCGAAGACAACGGATTGTCTCCCGCCCAGGATCACTTCCAGCGATACTACGCGGAGAAGATCTGGGACTGGATTCCGGCTGTGTACAAGGAACTTGACGCGCTGGCTGCAACCCCTGGAGTATTGCGCTCGTTGGTCGAAATCCTGGCCAGGCAGGCAGCCGTGGCCAGGCGCAGCATCGACCGCTTGTGGGAGGATCCGTTCATTGAGCATTGCGATGACTGGGCGATCTCCTATATCGGCGACCTGGTGGGAACCCGACTGGTGCACGAGCTGAACCGGCGAGGACGCCGGGTGGACGTGGCCAAAACCATCTTTTATCGTCGGCGGAAAGGAACTCCCTTCGTCCTGGAAACCCTTATCCGCGATATCACTGGCTGGTCCGGTGTGACCCGGGAAAGCTTCAGGCGTCTGGCCCGTACCAGGCACGGGCTGGACCCCGAGCCCGCAAGGCTCGGGGGTATGATCACCGGCACGCCTCCCGGAGGCTGGGCTGACCTTGGTTCCGCGCGGGGAGCAGAGCTTGTGGACGGGGCTTTTGATGAGTATTCACACACCCCGGACTTCCGGCAGCTGCAGGGTAAGCTCGGCCGCTTGAACATACCCAAGCTGAACTTTCATCTGTACCGGCTGCAGCCGTTTGAGATCAACTTCGCCACTCCAGCCGGCTTTGGAAGCAACAGCTATACCTTCGATCCCTCCGGACGGGATGTGCCCCTGTTCGCCCCTGATCAGACCGGAAGTGAGATAAGCTGCGCTTCCGCTCTCGACTGTCAGGTGCCCGCACCGCTTTCCTGCCGATTGCTCGGCGCGGCTGAGTATTCCATAACCAAAGAGCTGATGGACAAGCTCAAAGCTGCCGGTCTGCCCCAGGCCGCAGGGGAGGAGTTCTCCCGGTACATCGGGACTGTGTTCCCAAATGAGCAGCGATTGCGCCAGACCGTTGCCAGCCTGGATCAGGCCGGAGCAATCTTTGCTGTTTTCGACCAGCTGCTGGGCCAGGCCCTTACCCAGGGGGCCCCCAAGGGGAGGCTCATCCCCAGTCCGGTCCAGCAAGATCCCACGGCCGTCGCTGTTGCTCTCGGAGGGGATAGGGATTCCAATCCCGTAGAACATCAAAGGGTGGTGGCCGCGAATCTGGAGGACTGGGGAGCGAGCCTGGGGCCTTTTCCGCCGGAAAAGATCCTGGCCATAGACCCGGAACGGGGCCGTTTCCGATTTCTTTCAGCCATATCCCAAGAGCTGTGGGTGCCGGTGTACCATTTTGGTTTTTCGGGAGAGGTGGGGGCCGGGCCGTTCGACCTGAGCGGAAGCCTGGCCGCAGGTCAGATAACGGTTGTCGACAACGGAGGTGACACCAATCCAGGACCGGTGGTCATGAGCCCTCCCGGATCTCCGGTCTTGGGGGTGTTTCAGTTTGAGGACAGCAAAACCTACCTGCCGGACGCCGATATTTCCGGCATACAGAAGCTCACCCTGCAGGCCGCCGATTTCGAGCGACCCTACCTGAGGCGGGTGACTCCGTCCGGCACCGAGTGGGTATTTGCTGCTGAACCCAAGTCAGTGGTCCCACCAGGCGGCTCCGAGCCAGAAGAGAACCTTCGGTATCTGAGCTTATCCGGGTTGTGGATCGGAATCGAAGAAGAGGGCGCAGCCGCCGGACCCTGTCCGCGGTCTCCCGTGGCAGCGGCTCTGGTCCTGGAGGGGGTCTTCGACCGGGTGGTCATCCGTCACTGCACCTTGGATCCCGGCGGCGAAAAAGCCCGGGATCCTTCCGGGCAGTGCCTGGCCATACCTTATGTGCGCTTGCTGGTGCGCGGAAACATCGAAGAGCTGGTCATCGAATCGTCGATCCTCGGGCCGGTTGTGGAGGACAGCCTGTCGGGCTCTCCGGGCAGAGTTCAAAAGCTCCTGGTTTGCGATTCGATCCTTCAGAGCATCGATTCCGCTTCTCCAGCCGTGGCTGTCGGGCTGGGAAGGGTTGATCTGGAGCGGGTCACCATCTTCGGCGACGTTGAAGTCAACCGCTTGTATGCCGGTGATTCCTTGATCCAGGGACGAGTAAAGGTCACGGACAACCAGCACGGATGCTTCCGGTTCAGTGCAGCCAACGACGACGGTGCGCAAAGATTGCCTCAGCAGTTTGAATCCCACCTCTTTGCACCGGCCGTACCCAATCACTTTTTCGCCTCCCGGCGGTTCGGGGATCCGGGGTATGCTCAGCTGAGCGAGACCTCACCGTTCGAGATAGTCCGAGGGGGAGAGAACCGCTCGGAAATCGGAGCTTTCAACCGCCAGTTGGCCCCGATCAAACTGGACGACCTCAAGGCCAAGGTCAATGAGTTCATGCCGTTTGGGCTGATCGCGCAGTACATTATCGAGACGTAAGGAAGGCACATATGTCCGCTCAAGACATTTCCAGGTTTCTGTTTCAGCCGGAAAAGCGATACTCCAGCGTTCGGATGCAGCAGGGTCGAGTGATTCTGGATTCGGACTGGAACGAATCCGAACGGATCGACGACGAGCAGGCGCGGCGCACGCATGCTGAGGTTATCTGCTCCAAAGGCACGCCAAACCAGGGTTTTCTCATAACCGGGATCAAAGCACAGTCCATAGCTGAGCCACCGGCTTGGGGAGAGGAGTTCCCCGAGAGCAAGGAAACATATGATCTCATTTGGGAGGAGGGCAGTTTCTACCTGGGCGGCTTGCGCTTTGAAACGGATTCAGCCTTTGATGAGAGCTTTCTCAGGCAGAGCGACTGGCTGCAAAGTGACCTTGATCTGCAAAATATGCCCACCAGGCCTGCGGTGAGCGATCTGACCGATGCGGACGGCAACTCGACACAGAGATACGACCTTGTGTACTTACGTGGATGGGAGCAATCAGTTACCGCGGTGGAAGACAGCGAGCTGCGGGAAAGGGCGCTGGGGGGACCGGATACTTCTACCAGAATCCGGCGCCACCGCCGGGTCCTGGTCATCCAGGATGGACCCCAAGATTGCGTCCAGGCCTTCGAGCACTTACAGAAGCATTTGATTCAAGGCGGGAATGGTGAGTTCGACCAAAGCGGCTGCGAGCTTCTTTCCAATGCCCGGCTCACGGTCTCCCCGAGCAGTGAAGAAAAAGGCGGGCATCCGTGCAAACCAAAGACGGCATCCGGTTTTCTGGGGGCGGAAAACCAGACCATCCGAGTTCAGCTCACGGCCTCTGACCGGTTTATCTGGGGGTATGACAACGCGTCTCCTTATTATCGGGTGCAGGTTTTGCCCCAGGACGGAGCGTATGTAAAGATCAAGTTTCTGACCCTCCCCCGGGACCAGGTTGCTCAGCCCCTGAAGGGACAGGCGGTGGAGATTCTGCCTTGGGGAGCGCTTTTGCCCAACAGAGAAAAGGTGGCCGAGCTGCAGGGGCATCTTTCCACCGTAGTCACCAGCTACGATCCGGAAAACAGGACTCTGAGCATTGCCACCCAAGTTCCCCAGTCCTGGCTCCATTGGCTGGACGATCCCAGCCACGCCAAGTATCTCAGCGACCGCGATTCCCAGGAAACGCAGAAGTACTTTTACCTCAGGCTCTGGACCGGCGGTTCGGGCAACGCGGCCCAGCCGGATCACGGCTTCACCCCCGCGACCCAGGTGGATCTCAGTGGAACCGGTCTGAGCGTGACCTTCAGCGGCTCTGGTTTTCCCGGGGACCACTGGATTGTCGCGGCCCGCCCCAATACTCCGGATGAAGTCGTTCCCTGGGAGCTCATGCATAAGGCCCCACCGGCGGGACCCCGCTTTTTCTTCGCCCCCTTGGCTCTGATCCGGTGGTCAGTAGCCGGCGCTGAGCCGAATCACTTCGTTGAATCACAAGTTCACGACTGCCGCAAAAGGTTTCGGCCTCTGTGCCAGGTAGGCGGATGCTGTACGATCATGGTCGGAGACGGCCATGCCAGCTTCGGAGACGTGCAGTCTATTCAACAGGCCGTTTTGATGCTGCCGCCAGCCGGGGGTGAGATATGTGTCCTGCCGGGGGAATACCAGGAGCGGGTGGTGGTGAAGCACAAGAAAAACGTGAAGATTCGGGGCTGCGGCTCAAGGACCAGGTTGGTGGAGCCAGAACAGCCGGGAGGAGCCCTGATTGAGATCCGAGACTCCCAGGATATAGAGATATGCTCCTTGGCGGTATTTGCCCCAACGGTGCATGGCCTTTATATGCAGGGAGAAGACAATTTGCCCCTGGAACGAATTGTTTTGGCTGAGCTGGAGGTCACCAGCCGCGATCACTCTGCAGTTATGGGCCGCGGCGGCCATTCGGTGACCATTGCGAACTGCAGCCTGGCAATGCATCTCCAGCCGGAGACCTTCCGTGAAGATGCCACCCTGGGGCGCGAGCCGGTGGTCTTTCTCACCGGGGATGACCTGCTGGTTGAAAACAACAGCATTATCGTCCGGCTGGAGGAAAACCGGGAGCGGGCTCCGCACGGAGGCCTGCACATCGGGGGTGGATCCAATCTGGTTGAGGTGTCCAATAACCGTATCACGGGCGGCAATGGAAACGGCATCACCCTGGGCAGCTTTCGCTACCAGACCGTAAAAGAGAGCGATGATTTTCTTCGATTTCGAGGAGTTACGGCCAGCCCTGTAAATGGGGTGTCCATCCGGGTCGACGACAACGGCTGCCTCCGGATAGTCCCCGATCCACAGCCCCCGACCGGTGAGGACGGAGAACCAATGGTTCCCGTGGCCGACGAGTCCCTTTCAGATGTCCGGATCATAGGCAACGATATTTACGGGATGGGATCCAGCGGAATAAGCGTGGCCCGCTTTTTCAACCTAGAGAACTCTCCGGATTTCATCACCGTCGACCGTTTGACCATTGAAGGCAACCGCATACGCAGCTGCATGGCCCTGGCCCTGGAGAACATCTCTCCAGTCTTCAGGGAAAACGCCGGCTATGGCGGAATAGCCCTGGCTGACGGCGAATACCTGGTCATCCGCAACAACGTTATAGAGGACAACGGTATCGATCATCTGGATCCCATCTGCGGGATTTTTATCCTTTACGGAGAAGGCATCGACATAAAAGGGAACCGTATTCTGCGCAACGGGCGCCCGGCTGATGCCGAATCGAGTCCCGCCCCCGGCCAGCGGGGCGGTATCGTCATCAGTATGGCCCAGCCTCGCAAAGAATACATCGCACCCTTCCGAAACTCTCCTTTGGGGAAAGCTTCGAGGGACTGGACTGGGTTTCGTCAGGACGGCGTTCCCGCAGTTCGGGTGCACGGCAACATCGTCGTTTCCCCTGAAGGACGGGCTGTCAAGGTAGTGGCCGTGGGTCCTGTGGCAGTCCAGGCAAATCAGTTGACAGCCCATGGCAGCAACTCTTTGAACCGAACCCCGATTCCCGGCCCATCCAGGGAAACCACCTCCGATTTTCGAATGAGTGCCGCAGCCGGCGTGCCTTATGCCGATCGCTCGGCCACGACCAATCCGCTGGCCGCCTTTCTGGACGCACTCGGCGGGTCGGTGGTGTCCATATTGAACCTGGGGATATCCAATGAGATCTATCTTCAGCTTTTCGGGTTCAGTGGCTTAGGCATGGTGGATCGCTTTCCGGACCCGGAGCTGCAAAACGAGGATGTACGACTGTTTGTCGGAGGCGACATCCTTTTGAACGACAACCAAGTGGTACTGGATGCTCTGGGGCCTGCCGTGACCTTGAGCGCCAGCTCGGTCCTGCTCCTTTCCCTGGACGACATCTCTATGTCCGGAAACCAATGCGACTGCGATATGGCTTTCGATCTGGTGGGGACAAACGCCCTGGTTCTGGGGTGGTCCTTAAGGGTCTCGGATAATCGTTTCCAGGAAGGGGTATTCAACAGTCTGCTCTCAGCTTTGACTATAGGGTTAATGAACAGCACCACCGCCAACCAAGGTACTCATTGCTTTTGGGCCTGGGGTGTGCGGAGGAGCAGTGTGGTCGGAGCCAATCGCACTCTGATCGAGGCCTTTAACCCCAAAGCCTGTGCTGCCTATGAGCCGGTTGATACAGAAGATGCCGGCTTTGGCATCTTGTCTCCAATCAATTGAACGTAATGGAGAGTACGAGCCGTGCAACAAAAATACAGAATCAGCCAGGAAGAGTTTGCCAGGCAGGCACAAGACGCCATGGCCACGGCTGACCGGGCTCGCTTGGTAGCCTTGGATCGCACTGTTTTGCTGATCCAGGCCAAGGAGCGGAGCCTGCGTCGTGAGTTGGCCATCAAGACAGAACGTCTCGGTCAGGATGCAGCCCAAGTGAAAGTCCTGTCTGAACGCTTGAGATTACAGGGTGTCATGCACGATCAGGCCACAGCCGAAATACAGGGGGGCCAGACGGAGCCTCCCGAGCGCCGGGAAGGGGTCTTTGTTCTGCACGGCCGGGTGGTTGGCAGGCACCGGCTGGGCTGGACCGGGCTCACGGTGAGTGCCGTGGACGGATCGGGGCGGGCCCAGGACTTCGCCTGCTCGGATGATCGAGGTTACTTCAAGATGGAGATTGCCTCGGAAGAGCCCAAGGAACATGTGTTTTTGCAGGTATCCGACAAAAAAGGCTCCATACTCTATCGTGGATCAGAGGCGATCCAGGTCGTTTCCCAAGGGATTGTCTACAGGGAGATCTTCCTGGAAGAGGACAAAGGCGATGACCCCTGCTCCCCGCCACCGGAACCCCAGCCTGGAACAGTGCTGGCCCCGAATGTCGTGGGCCAGCCCGTAGACAAGGCAGTGGAGATGCTCAAGGCAGCCGGGCTTCGGTTCGGAGAGCGCAAGACAACCTCAGACCCAAAAAGGGTGGGGCTGGTTGTGAAGCAAAAACCTCAAGCCGGGACAGAAATGACCCCAGGCTCGGCAGTTGATCTGTTGATTGGCGTCGCCGAAAAGGTCTCGGTGCCGGAGCTCGTGGGTCATCCTGTAGACAAGGCAGTGGAGATGCTCAAGGCAGCAGGGCTTCGGGTCGGGGAGCGCAAGACAACCTCAGACCCAAAAAGGGTGGGGCTGGTTGTGAAGCAAAAACCTCAATTCAGGACTGAGGTATCTCCAGGCACGGCAGTAGATCTATACATTGGGGCCTGAAGGCAGAGGGGGGAATAGACCACGATTTCAGGGCAACTCCTTTATACCAACTCCAGGAATATTGAAGGGGCGTTGCCCCGGGACCGGGATCGCCTTCTCGAGCTGGGGATAGTGCTCAGACCTCATGGTCAAAAGTGGTAAAACGCTTCTGGCCCTCGATCTGGCAGGCCCTGGCCAGCTCCATATGCCGCAAGGGGGCGAAATTTATCTGGAAGCCGTCATCGTCGAGGTTCAGTGTGGAGCAGATATGCTCCTTGCTGACCGGCCCTTCGGTTTGGAGCAGATCAAGGATCTGCTGTTGGGTCTCCGTGAGCTGCGGATCTTGGGCCACAGTCTGCCTGGCCTGGTACACGGCCCACGGATCGCAGGTCTTGGGCTTGGCCACGGCACCCAGGTAGCAGTCCTCGCAGAGGGTCTGGCCGTTGTACTCATAGGCCTCGCCTTGCTGGATCTTTGTCTGGCATGTCTCGCAGTGCATAGAAACTCTCCTCATATTGTGTGCATTTCTTCTTTATAGGTTTGACAATAAAAGCACAAAGGAAGATGTCAACATGTGCTGGAGGAAAGACAAAGCTCTTTGATTCTCCTCGCAATCATGTGCAGGATCCTCTTCTTTGAGAGGAGCTTTCTTTTCTGCTATGGGTCACTCAGGGATTAGGCAATCCGGAAGGTAGTGCAGCCAGCTTCAGGACTGTGCCTTCTGTCGGGCGTAGCACAACTTTGAAACTTACGTTGTGGTTCTTGTCAATCAGGATCCGCTAAAGTGTTTTGAGTTTTGGAGGGAAGTCCTTGTCTTCATCCCAGGAGCCCAAGTCATAGACCCGGACCTTGCGGCTGCGGGGGAACTCTTTCTTGAGCAGCTTCTGAAGGGTCTTTTTCAGCTTGGCGGAGGGTACGGTGAAACGTTCCTGGCTGAAACCATCTTCTATGATCCGATAGGAATCTTCCGTTTGCTTCAGGATGATCACCGAGCGGTTCCGCTTGTAGGTCCTCAGGTCCAGGGCGTGTCCGCAGGGTATCTTGTCCAGTTTGTTCAGAATCGCCTGGACGACCGCGCTTTTATCCAACATAAACGACAACTAATATTGTGTGGCTGGAGAAAACATGAAATTTTCGGAGCTGTTGATGGCTCGGGAGAGCGTTCGGGACTACGATCCGCGGCCGGTGGAAGACGAAAAGCTCAAGCAGCTCATTGAGGCCGTGCGGCTGGCCCCCTCGGCCTCCAACTCCCAGCCCTGGACCCTTATTCTGGTTACAGAGCCGGGGCTCAGGGATCGTCTGGCCCGGGCCACCTTCAGCCGGCTAGTCTCCTTCAACGCATTTAGCCTCCAGGCCCCGGTCATGGCTGTGCTGACCCTGGAGAAGCCCAAGATGATTACTCAGATTGGAGGCAGAATCAAGGACAAGGAGTATCCACTGATCGATATCGGTATCGCCGCCTCTCAGCTCTGCCTGCAGGCTGCGGAGCTCGGCCTTGGCACCTGCATGATCGGCTGGTTCGACGAGAAAAAGATTAAGGAGTTGTTGAGCATTCCGGAGGGCAGTGGGGTCGGGTTGCTGCTGACCATCGGCTACCCGGCAGCGGACAAACCGGCCCGGCCAAAAGTCCGCAAATCAGCCGAGGCCATGAGCAGCTTTAACGGCTACGGCCGCAGCTGAACCGTGGACACATTGTACATGTATAGGAACTTCTGGAGCATGCCTCTGCACATTCAGGAGACCGGAAGTCCGTTTCATATCTGCAGGGCAGGTCACTGCCTGGGCGGGAAAGGCCCCCGGATACGTCTTATTTGATCAGCCGCCGTTTCATGAACAGCAGGGCCAAGTAGCCGAAGATGAGGACAAACAGGGCCAGATAGACCAGGTTGAAGGCCGGGTTGGCCTCCATAGCCCCGATGCAGAAGAAACGGGTCAGCTCAACCAGATGGTACAAGGGGAAGATGAGGGAGAAGACCCCGGCCCAGTCCGGGATGCCGGAGATAGGAAAGAAAGTGCCCGAAAACAGGAACATAGGGGTAATAAACAAGAATATGGGCAGATTGAACATATCGATGGTCGGGATCAGCCCGGTGAAGAACATGCCGATGCAGGCAAAGGCCAGCCCGCCCACAAAGGCCAGGGGAACGCACATCAGGGCCCCCGGGAAGTCGGCGTAACCGATGGTCATGAGCACCGTTAGCATGATGGCCACTGCTGCCGCAGCCTTGGAAGCGGCCCAAATAATCTCGGCCAGAATGATCTCTTCCAGGGAGAGGGGAGTGGCCAGCATGCCGTCAAAGGTCTTTTGAAAGTACATGCGGACAAAGGAGGCGTAGGTGGTTTCAAAAAAGGAGTTCCACATGCAGGCCGTAGCCACCAGGGCCGGAGCCATAAATTCGGTGTAGTCAAGGCTTAACCCTGCATACTCCACTCCTCCGATAAGTCCGGAGAAGCCCAGGCCAAAGGCCAGAATATAAAAACCAGGCTCCAGGAGGGGAACCAGAAAGTTGACCTTCCAGATGCGGCGGTAGGTGGTCAGGTTCCGGAACCAGACGTGCCGGAAACGAAGGGAGATGGACTGCAAACTGACCCGGTTCATTCCCGCAATCCCCGTCCGGTCAGGCGTAGAAACACGTCTTCCAGGTTTCCGGCCCGGAACAGGCAGGATTCCATACAGAATCTGTTCCGGACCTCGTTTTCCAGATCTCCACGTGAGTCGGTGTAGATGATCATCCGCTCCCCCAAGTCGTCGTGTTTGACCTTTTCCTGCCGGATATAGTTTTTGAGGTCCTCACCCGGCCCCTCGACCTCAATGACACTCTCGGCTGCGTGCTCCAAAATCAGCTCCCGGGGACAGCCCTGGGTAATGATCCGGCCCCGGTCCATAATCACCAGGCGGTTGCACAGGCTTTCCGCCTCTTCCATATAGTGAGTGGTCAAGAGCATGGTCAGGCCCTGCTTTTTCAGAGCCAGAAGCCGGTCCCAGACCTGGTGCCTGGACTGAGGATCCAAACCGGTGGTAGGCTCGTCCAGGATGATCAGCTCCGGCTCAGGCATCAAGGCCCGGGCCAGCTGCAGACGTCTGGCCAGGCCGCCGGAGAGCTGCATGACCTTGGCCTTCCGTTTGGTCCGCAAAGCAAAGAACTCCAGCAGCTCTTCGGCTCGGGCTTTGGCCCGGGCTTTATCCATCTCAAAGTATCGGGCATAGATCAAAAGGTTCTGTTCCACGGTCAGGTCGGGATCCAGGGTGTTGTCCTGATGGCAGATGCCCAGACGGGAACGGATCTGCCGCCACTGGGTTTTGATGTCCAGGCCGAAGAGGTGCATATCCCCGCCTGTCAGCGGAGAGAATCCGTAGGTCATGCGGATGGCCGAGGTTTTTCCTGCCCCGTTGGGACCGAGCAGGCCGAAAAACTCCCCTTTGTCCACCTCGAAGCTGATCCCGTCCACTGCAGTGAAGGAACCGAATCGCTTGATAACATTTTGGGCCGTGATCAGGCTCATATCACCGGGTATCCGTTTCTCATAGTGTTCAGTGTTCGGTGTTCAGCAAGACATGAATCATCACTCATTCCCATTTGCCCTTGTTCGTCACAGATTTGTCAGGTTTGGCAGAGACAAACCTGACCAGGTACCGCAGGTGCTCTTCCCCTGTTCCGCAGCAGCCGCCCAGGATCCTCCGCCCCCAGCGCCGGTGGAGCTCAAGCATGCGATCTCCCCAATCATCCAAGGGGTCGGCCTCAATCTTGTCTGCCCGATCCAGCTCATGATGCTCCAGGGAAGAGGCATTGGCCTGATAGCCGATCAGCCGGGATAATACCCGGTCTGGCTCCTCTTGAGGCTGGAAAAATGTGGGGTAGGAGCAATTGATCATGTATCCGGCCGGTGGAGGAGAGGACTCGGCATCAATACGTCGGATGGCCTGATCCAGGGAAGTTCCATCCAGGATGCGGCCCTGCCGGTTGAGTACAAAACTGACAATATAGGGAGTTCCGGTCTGGGCCATGGCCCGGGCCAAGCCGGCCGCTTCCTCCACAGCAGGCAGG
>CAZUER010000020.1:0-7748 GCA_964619345.1 uncultured Desulfohalobiaceae bacterium | reverse complement strand
TTTTCATCCAGGGCCATTTCCGGTCTGTAGGCATCCCGCAGCGGACCGAGCAATCCGCCGACAAGGACCGGATGTTTCATTTCCGGTCCCAGCTCATGGACCACTCCCTGCATGAACCTGATCGCATCCCGGTTGATGGCCAGGGGAACATCAGCAGCTTGGACCAGCTGGTGGTTGCATCTCCACGTGGGTCCGGTGACCAGAAGGGGAAGACCGCCGTCCCGAGCCGCGGCCACAAATCCTTGATAGGCTTTTTTCAAGGCCTGCTGCCCGTTTGGATCATAAATGCATGGAGCACAGCCGAGCTCCGGATGGACCTCAACCTGGCTTCGGTGTTCCAGGAGCTCGCTGATGGCGGCCTCCATAAGAATGCATTCATATCCAGCCAGGAGGGACTGAAAGGAAATACCGGTGTACATAGCAGTGCCCTTGCAGCGAAATCTCGTTCATACGAGCTTAAACAACGCGTTGGGATTCCAATTTTTGAAGTATATGACATTCAATCGACTTTTTAAGGTTTCTTCAGGACAGTCTGCCACCAGGTGTTCCAGGCCTTGAGGGGAAGAAGGGGAAAGGAGAGCATAACTCCGGCAAGGTCCAGGTTGGAGACATGGGTACCAAAGTCCCGGGAACAATAAGGGCTCACGGTTCTTTGCGGCCATTCAGCCAAGAGCTCCTTCAGGCCGGAGGTCATGAGCACCGCATCCAGGGAGCAGGTCTCTGAGACGTCGGCCACCACCCCAAGGAGCGTATGCAGGGCCTTACGGTATATGGCCAGGGATTCCGGAAAGTTGACTTCCGCTTCAGTTGCGGCCCGGTCCATGAGCCCAAGCAGCCAGTTGAAACCGGGTAATGAACCGGAAAGCATCGTGTGCAGCTCCCGGGTGACCACAAATTGAAGCTTTTGTGGATCAGGGGGGCTGGAAGCAAGATTTTCCAGGGCCCGGCAGACAGCGGGTGCATCAAGCCTGAGGGCTCCCAGAAGAATCTGCATCAGGTGTGTCCGTTCCTGCCCGCTCAAGGTGGTCAGCAGGCTCCAGTCCAGGACGGCCAGGCGGCCGTCCGGTGTCCGGAGCAGGTTCCCGGCGTGGGGATCAGCATGAAAAAAGGACTTTTTATCTTTGCTCCACAGGGGCCTGGCCATGAGGTTGATAATCAGGGCCTCAGCCATTCTGCGGCGCTGATTTTCATCCAGGTCGTTGACAACAGTAACCTTTTCTCCCGGGATAAACTCCATGGCCGTGATCCGGGGAGTGCACAGGGGCAAAACCTTCGGGATCCATATATCGGGGCAGTCGGCATACAAGTCCGCAGCCTGACTCAAATTGGTCTGCTCCAGATCCAGCCTGGTCTCCCGCATCAGCAGGCGCTGGATCTGCTGGAAGGTATCCCGGTACTGCAGCCGGGGTAAACCATACTGATAACAGCGGTCCTCAAGAAACTCCCCCAGGTCGGACCAGATGACCAGCTCTTGGTGCAGGATCTCGGTGACTCCCGGCTTGAGGACCTTAAAAACACCCTGAATCTGTGCATCCTGGCCGGACGGGGTCCAGGTAAAGGGCAGGACCACGGCCACGCTGGCTTCGGCCAGGGCCCGGGGAGCGAGCTCCAATCCAGGAGGGGTGCCCAGCTCCTGCCTGATGATCCGGTTGATCTCCGAGAGCGGGGTCAGGGCCGGCATGCTCTCCAAGGCCTGGAGACGCCCCAGAAGGGCCGGCGATAGGGAGCGGTCATGGGCCAGGACTTGTCCGAGCTTTTGCAGACTGGGGCAGCGGTGGAGCAGGGCGAAAACCCTCTCAATGAGAGAGGTGTGTGCAGGCAGCTCCACCTGCTCCCTGGCTATGGTCCATTGCCGGTCCAGGGGAAGGGACTGCAGAAAGAACAGGAGAGCATCCCGGATCACCGGGCGATAGGCCTGGTACTCTTCCGGTACGAGGGAGCCAACGTCCAGGTGTTGGGCCAGAAGGTTGGGGCTGGTTTTGGAAAAAGGGCTTTGGTGATGCATATTGTGCCTAAGACAAATTTTAGGTTCTTCTATTTCCGAAAACCGTATTCCAGCACAAAGAATTGTGGATTCAAGGCGGCCAAGGGCTGCCGCAACCTGGACAGCTCCTGCTCCGGACCGTGCACCTCCAGGCGGATGATATCGGAGATCTGCAATGCTTCCTGCAACAGGGGATCTATTCGCTCCAAATGGTCTAAAAGGCCTTCAGCATCTGTGTACCCTTCCCGGCAATGAACAGTATTGCCCTCAAAGCTGAACCCATAGTAGAGGCATTTGGGTTCGTCCTTCGTCTGGTCCACCATTTTTTGGCACAGGTCCTTGAATGCATCCAGCTTCCCGTTATGAACTTCAAAATAGGGCACAATTGTGCAACATGTGTCCTCGGTCATAAAAGCCTCCTTGGGATCAGAAGTTTTGCGGCCGCTCATGCAGGGCATGGCCAGAAATTCGGTGACGACCTCTATGAATGTGAGATTACTATGCGTGGATCTCAGATGCAACTTGACGAGTTTTTGAAGCAGGTCTGTCCACAGCTGGAACTGGACTGGCGCAAGTACCGCCGGGCCAGCCGGCGGAAGGTCATGGACCGGATCCGGGAGCTGGGGCTATCGGGCCTGGAAGAGTATGCCCAGTATATCCAGGACCATCCCTGGGAGGGTCAAGAGGTCCTGCCCAATGTCCTGCGGGTCACAGTAAGCCGCTTTTTTCGGGAACAGCAGAGCTGGGACCATCTGGCCGGATACGTACTGGCGAGGATTGTATCTCTTGTGGGCACCTCCCGTCCGGTCCGGATCCTGAGTATCGGCTGCTGCAACGGAGAGGAGCCCTATTCTGCCGCCCTGACCTGGAAATGGGTGATGGACGACAGGCCTGATATACCGGAACCGCACATAACCGCCCTGGATATGGACCCTTCCTGCCTGGATAGGGCCCGGGCGGGCCTGTATGCAACCAAGACCCTGGGTGAGGTCCCGCCCCACATCCGGTCCAGGTGGTTCACCCCGGAGCCGTCCGGGTACCGACTGGACCCGGGTATTCGGAACATGGTTTCCTTTGTGCACAGGGACATCTTGCAGGATCCGCTTCCAGAGGCCCAGGACATTATTTTCTGCCGTTACCTGGTTTTCACCTACTTTCATGGCCGCAGACGGCGGCTGATGCTGGAGAAGATTCTCAATGCACTTGCCCCGCATGGATATGTGATCCTGGGCCGCAAGGAAGGATTAAACCTGGATGACCAGACCTTCTTGCAGCCTGTCTCCGGCATACCTGGCCTTTATGTTCCCAAGCCGGCTGCAGAAGAGCAGGATAAGACTGCAAACCCGTCACGGTAATTGTTCTCGCTGCAAGGTGCCAGCAGTGTTTAGCTCCAAAAAGTTGTAACTAACCCGTCCCCTTGACAGTCAATTCAGTTTTGGTAACGTGCATTAAGCAAAATTTTTTGCTGCTTTGTGAGGATGAGGCATGTGTGCAAATGAAAAGGGCTTAATAGTCCAAAGGAGGTATGAACTATGCATGCAGCCTTCATCAGATCGTTATCGGTTTTGGTCCTGATTGTTCTTTTTGTCGGTGGCTCGGCTATTTCACCCCTGGCCAAAGAGACGGATAGCCTGGGCCCAGAGCATGTACCTGGCGTCATGACCAAAGCAAACCTGCAAACAATTGTATCCATTATGGGCGGAGTTGCCGGAGTTCAAGATTTCAGTTCGGAGATGCGTGCCCAGGCCATCAAGCCTTTGGCCAAATTTCTTCTGCAGGAGGTCATTATCCTAAAGGAACGGGGAATCGTTTCTCAGAGTATGTATGAAAACTTCGAAAACGGACTCCTCTCAACGGTGCGGTCAGTGCAGAGGGGTGAGGCTGATACCCAATATGTGGAGTCCAAGATGGACCGTTTGGTGGCTGATTTAGAAATAAAAGCCGGAGAAAAGGTTCCCTTCATGATGTGGCCGCCCCGTAACTGCACAAAATGCTTGGATATCAATTTTGCTAAACACTACAATCGTATTGTGATCAGCAAAGGGAGAAGACAAGACGAAGCAATCAGAGATCTGGCTAAGGAACTTTCCCAGACCGATGCGAGGATCGGCAAAGGGGATGTCGGGTCGATTACCAGTCAGGCCAATAAAAGGAAGGAAGTAAGTGGTGAAGGCGTGATCCTTATTCCGGGACACAGGGATTACGTTAAGAACTGAGCCTTGGGGCGCAATCAGAGCGGATGAAACATCCGCTCTGATTGCGCATATCAGGGATATGTTCAAAATCGAGAAACATCAGTAAGCTTCATTCGTGATCAATCCGGCAATCCTTTTTTGGGCGTTTGGCCCGAAAAATATGTCAGACCTACCGGAGGCAAGGCTGTCCTTTAAACATTCAAGAGGATGACAGCCGCCAAGCCGATCCCCAGACCGCGCAGCCTGCGGGGAGTAAAAAGCTCCCGAAAGATGAGGTAGGCGGCCAGAGAGCTGACCACCACTATGCCCACGCTGTAGGTGGGAAAGACCACCGAGCTTTCCCAGGACTGAAAGCTCAAGACCCGGGTCAGGGTGAACAGGGCTGTGTAGTTCAGGCCCCCCAGGACAAGCCCGGCCAGGATGCTGCGCAGGGAGTCGTATAGCCCTTCCCGGCGGAACCAGAGGATGACCAGGCTGGTCAGCAGGGCGAAGAAAAAGGCGGACATGACGTAAAAGTGATGCTCAGCCGTGGACAGATAAAAGTGCTGAGCGAGTTTGAGTACGCAGAAGTGGAGACCAAAGCCGAAAAAGGTCAGGGCCGGAATGGCCAGGTCCGAGCTGCGTGATCTTTTGGCCAGGGCTCCTTTTTGGGGGGTGGAGGCCAGGTAGAGGGCTGCAAGCGAGGCCAGAAGGCCAATGGCCTTGGCCGTATCGATGCTGTCGCCAAAGACGATAAAGCCCATGACTACCGGAAGAGCCACGGCCAGGCGGCTGGAAAGGGCGGCCACCGAGATACCCACCTTTTGGGCGGCATAGGCCAACAGGTAGAAGTTCCCGGCCAGCAGGACTCCCTGCAGCAGGGCCAGGGCAATCCAGGGAGAGGCGGCGATCTTGCCCGGAGCCGGAATATGGGTCATCCACAAACCCAGGAGGACGCAGGCCAGGTAATTGGCCGGAACTGCCCAGACCAGCTTCATTCGCCACAAGGCCATGGCCTTAAAGCCCACAGTAATGCATGCCGAGCAAAATATGCTGGTCAGTAGGTACCCCATGCACCTGATAATCACCATGAATGCCCAGCCTTGTCAAAGATCTCCCGCCCCTTGTGCAACTCTCTTATGTAATTTTTGCAGAAAAAAAACAGGGCCATACTTGCACTCGAATCAGAAATTGATCAAAGTAAAAAATGATGAATGTCCAAAACAAATAGTTCATAATGGGTGTTCAGTACGTTTTTTGGGCGTTTTGGCCAAAAAATATGTCAGATTTGCCGGAGGCAAAGCTGACCCCTTGGAAAGTTGGTGCGCATAAAGTTAAGGGGGTGCTCATGAAACATGTATGCCTAATCCTCACATCTCTTGGCTTTATTTTTTTTCCAGGCCTTGCTGAAGCTGCTGAGGGCCCCGGCAACGAGCTGAATGCAGTGGGAGAGGTTCTGCTTGTTTTCCTGGTTCTTTCCGCGGCCTTCGAAGTGGCCCTGACTCCGGTTTTCAACTCACGATTTTTTCTGGCCCGTTATGAGGGCAAAGGCGTTAAAGTACCCCTGACCATTGTCCTCGCCTTGATTGTGTTCTGGGGATATGAGTTGGATATTATACAAGAATTGCTCAATGCCCTGGGACACACGACCACAGAAGGTGAACCTATATCATTATCCTTTGGCGGTCAGATCCTCACGGCTTTTTTGATTGCCGGCGGAAGCGACGGCATTTTCCGCATCTTTTCCAAACTCGGCATCAGAAATCCGAAAGAACGCAAGGAAAAAGCTGCCTTGGAGAAAGCCAGTATGGCTGAAAAAGCTCAGGTCGAGAAGACTGAAGCTGAAAAAAGTGCCGTTCAAAAAGAACAAATTCTCAACACTATCGAGCGAGAAAAACAAGAGGCTGAGAAGGAGATCGAGGCGGCAAAAGCCAAAGGGGATGTCAGTGCCCAGAACAAAGCTATTGAGCTCAAGGATGCGAAAGAAAAAGAACTCAATCAGGTTAAGGAGGAAAAGGCTCGAGCCGAGCGGATCCTGGCCATGAAAACCTCGAAGGCCAATAAGGCCCTGGCCGACCAGGTAAGCGCTCAGAAAGAGGCGGGTCTGACGTCTTAGAAAAAGCGAACAAAAGATATAAAGATACCCATCATGCCGGATCTTTGTTCGGCCGAAGTCAAGCGGATCATGAGGGATACAGCCGAAAAGATGGATGCCCACAATGGGGGAGTTCTCGATTCTGAGATATAGTAAGTAGTTTCCACTCCCTTCTCCAGTATTGAAGTTCAATCAAGGAGGATTTTCCATGCTCACGGAATTACAAAAAAAGGCAGCCCAGGCTGTTGTGAACATCTTCGAGACCAGTCGACCCTTGGGTGATTACAGCAAGGTCACCCTGCTGCAGGGCGACAGCGGTCATCTAACCTACGGCCGCTCCCAGACCACCCTGTCCAGCGGCAATCTCTATCTCTTGATCAAACGTTACTGTGGATCAGCCGGAGCCGAGCTGGCCGATGCTTTGACGTCGTATCTGGGCCGTCTGGAAGATCGTGATGTCAATCTCGACCAGGACATGAAATTTCGGGGACTGCTTCGAGATGCCGGCCGTGACCCGGTCATGCAGCAGGTACAGAATCAATTCTTCGATTCCGTCTATTGGATTCCTGCTACGAGTGCCGCCCGGGCCATCGGTGTGGCTGAGGCACTGGGCGTTGGTGTGGTCTACGACAGCTTCATTCATGGATCATGGTCGCGAATGCGGGACCGGACAAAGGAACGTTTTGGCCAGGTTCAGGATCTGGGTGAAAAGGGATGGATTCAAAACTACATCCAGGTGCGTCGTGACTGGTTGGCAAATCATTCCAACACATTGTTGCACAGAACGGTGTACCGCATGGACACGTTCCAAGAGCTTGTCGAAGAGGGCAACTGGGAATTGGATTTGCCCTTTACCTGCCGGGGGATTGTGGTAAACGAGTTGGTCCTGACTGAACCCGGGGACGCAAGGGCCAGCTCGGAGTCCGACGAAAGGCGGCTCTTGCGCCTGCGGACACCTTTTCTGCGGGGAGAGGACGTCAGGTCGCTTCAGGAGGCGCTTGTCGTGGCCGGTATGAGCCTTACTGTGGACGGGATCTTCGGCCCAGCTACCGAAAGTGCGGTCAGGGACTGGCAGGGCCAGCAGGGACTGCTTGTCGACGGAATAGTGGGTCCGGCCACCAGGGCAACACTTGATGTGTAACCAATAAGGATTGTAACGACCTTCATAGGTCGGCTCAATCCTTACTGGGTACATGGAGAAATGGAAAGAGGAAGGTGATTATGAGCTTGGAAAAGCAGAGTCTGGACTTAGTGTATGAAGCTTTGGAACGCCTGGAGGAAGGATTCAAGGACTTGCCTGATCACGGTATCAATGAAGATATGACCGGAATGCAAGCCGTTTTGATGCAAGCAGCCCAAAAAATGCAGGACAATTATCCCTACCATCATCCCTTATATGCCGGGCAAATGCTCAAACCGCCACACCCCATCGCCCGTTTGGCCTATATGGAACCCGATTTCATGCCGGGAGGAGCCCTGCGCGTGGAGGAGGGTG